>JAPPKV010000328.1 GCA_028819775.1 Gammaproteobacteria bacterium
TCGAGGATGCGGAGCGCACCAAGCCGACCCAGCCCTGGAACACGTTCATCGTCAACGCCGATCGGTTCGTGAAGCGCGCCGGCTGAGGCCGGCGTGGTATGTTCCGGGGGCTTCGATGTCAGGAGGAGGATCGGCCATGGCCGACGAAATGGGCGTCTTCGAGACAATGTACAACTGCCGGGCGATGCGCCGGCTTAAACCCGATCCCGTCCCCGAAGAACTGCTTCTCAAACTTATCGACGCCGCCAACCAGGCACCCACCGGATCCAATGCCCAGGGCGCGCGCTGGATCGTCGTACGCGATCCAGCTCAGCGCGCCAGGCTCGCGGCGTTGAACAAGACCGCCGTCGAGTCCTACATTGCGCCGGGCGGCGGGCGTGCGGCCGCGCTGCCGCACCAAAGCGCCGGAAAGCGCCAGCGCATGCTGGCGGCGGTGTTGTGGCAGGCGGAGCACATGCAGGATATCCCCGCGCTTGTCATCGCCTGCTACCAGTTCGGCCAGCCAGTACGCCACGGCCAAGCCATGGGCGGCGGGTCGATCTGGCCCGCCGTCCAGAACCTGCTCTTGGCGGCACGAGCCCTCGGTCTGGGCGCGGCGCCGACCACCCTCGCCTTGGCGAACCGCGTGGCGGCCCGCGAGATCCTGGGTCTTCCGGACGACATGGAGGCGTTCTGCCTAGTCCCCGTGGGCTATCCCATGGGCAATTTCGGTCCGGTTACGCGGATGCCCGTTCGTGAAACCATGCGTTGGGACCGTTGGGAGTAGTCAACTGCGCCGGCACGGTCCCACCGGCGCTTCGGCCCTGATCCGTTCGTGCGCGTCTGGGACATCCATCCCGGCTACCTAAACCGCGAGGGCCTGCTCGGCGAGCATCGGGAGTTGCACGGCGTGGTCTCGATCCTGCGCCAAGCCACACGGGGCTACTCGAACCATCCCGAGACGAAGCGCTGGAAACAGCGGGGCTGGGCTCTTCGCCAACGGCACCGCCTGTTGGCGGCGGAGATGGCGTTTCGCGGCTACCGCGATCGCACGCCGGTGCGACTTCGATCCGCGGCCGGCGAGTGGCCCGATACGTTCATCGACAGCCCGGGCCGGCAGTTCGCCCTGTTGGGGGAGAAGTACCGGGACAAGCAGCCCGGACGAATCCCCCTGCCCCGCACGTCCCATGAGCTTTGGAGCCACCACAAGTATTCGGTGATGGCTCGGAGCCAAGTGGCCTACCGGGAACTCGGCAGGCGTGTCAGCAGCTTGCGCGGTCGGGACATGTTCGACGAACTCGCCTTGGAGTTGGTGTCCTGGCTTCGACGGCCGCCAGGGCCGGGACATATGAGAAACGTCATCGAGCACATGTGGGGCTACCTCCAGTCCGATCCCGGCCAGAGCGGTAACGACTTGGCTTTGACCGCGTTCGCCCGCATTCAGAACCGCGTGCGGTCGGAGGACGAGGCGTTCCTCATGGCCCAGACGGCGCTCACCGAGTTGGCGGCGTGGCCATGAGACGCACCGTTGTGACATGCCTCGTGGGCACGGCGCTGCACGTGTGGCCGGCAGCGGGCCAGGAGAACGTGCCGGTCATTGCGGTAGTGGAAGTCGAGTCGGGAAGTGCGCTGCTGTCGGCGGCGTCCGTGCGAGTTGCGATCGAGTCGGCGCTAATGGAGATGCCCGGCGTCACGACACTGAAGAGGAAGGATCTCGCTGCCCTCGTCGAAGATGCGGGGATTTCTCTCGCCGGCGTCCGTGCAAATGCAGCTTTGCGCGAGGCGAGCGGTATCGACTACGTGCTCACCGGTCGGGTGGAGGCCAGCGTTTCCAGCAAGTTGTCTCCGCTGGGAACGTTGTTGCGGGTATTGGGTTCCGGTTCCGAATGTACGGCCGCGGTCGGGGTTGATGTCGAAGTAGTCGACCTCGGGACCGGGGACACCGCGTTCGGCGCGAAAGTTACGCATCGGGAGCCCGTCGAGGTCGTCTATCAGCCGGGTGCCGACTACAGCGACCCCTGCCGGTACGCGAACCGCAGCCGCAAGTGGCGCGCCCTGGAGGCGGCGCGCGACGGTGTGGCGACGGAAATCGCGCGCAAGCTGACGCTAGGGTTGTTCCCGATGAAACTCATCCGGGTCGCGGCTACAGAAGTAACCCTCAACTACGGTGGCTTGTTCCTCTCAGAGGGGGACCAACTACAGGTCGTTGCAGAGACCTCGAGCGTCGGCGAACCCGGGGACGGCGCCCCGGTTGTTGGCTACATCGCCGTCTCGGCCGTGGGGCCGCGCGCCGCCGTGGCGCAGGTCATCTACGCGCAGCGTCCGCTCGCAGTCGGCGACCATGCCGCCGTACTAGCGAAGGACGAGCGCAAGCAACTCGATAGGATGATGGCTGCCATGGCGAGGACCGCCGCCAGGCAGGAGCGCGCGTGCGAGAACGCTCGCAAGCGGGTGCGCCGGTATTGCCCGCGCGACCCCGACTCTCGCCGCTGCAGGAATGCCGAGGCCGCCGTCACGGCCAATTGTGACATTGTCCAGTGATGTGGAGTCAGCGGCGCGGAATGCGTTGTGTCAGTTCCGTGTCGGTTCCGATGACCGAACGCGGCCCGGCGGGTCCTAAGAAGCGATGGATCATCAACCGCT
>JAPPKV010000019.1 GCA_028819775.1 Gammaproteobacteria bacterium
GCCACATGCGGCGGATCTCGCCTTGCGGGCGATTCAGAACCGGGTAGTGCTGCGCGGCCCGGTTGTCCCACATCACCACGTCGCCGGGGCGCCAACGGTGCACGTAGCAAAACTCCGGGCGGTGGGCGTGGGTGGTGAGGTACTTGAGGAGCCCTTCGCTCTCTTCCGTGGTCATACCCGTAAAGCGCCGGGTGAACTCGCTGTTGACGAACAGTGCCGTTCGACCGGTCTCGGCATGGGTACGCAGCACCGGGTGCGTGGTCCACTCCTCGGGACGGTTGTGCGACGCCGCGTCGTGCACGGCTTCCATGCCGGCAAGCAGCTTTTTCATGCCGTCGGACAGTGCCTCGAAGGCGGCGTACTGGTTGGCGAACGCCGTCTCGCCGCCCCGGCTTGGCAGTTCCCGGGCGGACAGGATGGAGATGGCCGGCGGGCGTTCGTCGAAGGTGGCATCGGAGTGCCACCGGCCCCTGCGCACACCGCTCGGCAGGTTGATGGGCAGGACCATTTCGTGGTCCTCCATGCCGGGACCGTGTGGGTACCGGTAGAGGTCCCCGAAACGACGGGCGAAGGCA
Source organism: Gammaproteobacteria bacterium (assembly GCA_028819775.1). The sequence continues at coordinate 576 of JAPPKV010000019.1, forward strand.
AGTTGATCGTCGGGGGAGAGTTGCTGGTTTGGAAAGACGAGGATGACGTACTCGAGGAACGCACCGTGAATCCGTTCGAACGCTTCATCGTCGATGTCGCGCAGGTCGACATCGATTTCCGCACCAATCAACCCCGCAAGCGGAGTCACGACCTGCTCAAGAGGTTCGACCGGCGATCCGCTCGCTGCTTCACTCATTGGTCCCTGCCGTCGAAATGGGGTTCCTAGCATAGCCGAGTGGCCCTTGCGGGTTCGTCAACGTCGGTGCGTCACCGAAACGCAGCGTCCGACGTCCAGCAGTTCGGCACTGCGGGCGAAAACGTGCTCCGGCGTGCCGATAGCCCGTTTGAGCGCCACATCGCGATCCCACTGATTGCGGATGGAACCCACCAGGCGTGCCGTGCCAACCTCGATGTGGCGCAGATGCCACAACGACGAAACCAGCGGGAAGAACTGAAGGGGATAATCCGAGCCGTAGAGGAGACGTTCATCGAGACCGGGAACATCCAAGGCCCGCTTTAGGTAGTTGAGCTTGTTGATCTGCGTCAGGCTCGAAATCTCCGAGTAGAGATTCGGGTATTCGTCGAACATCGGCAGAATGCGCTCGAAGTTGTCCTCCCCCTCGTTCTTCCCCGTTGTGGCGATATGCGCCGCGATGACCGTCACCCCCAGCGACAGCGGAAGTTCCAAGCGCCTCGGATCGCCGTAATCGTCCCGGGCATCCGGGAACGCCTGTTCCTTGCCGGCATGGCTCAACAGGGGTAGATCCAGTTCGACGAGCTTCCTGTAGAACGACTCGAACGCGGGGTCCGCCGGGTCGAAGTGCATGACGTTCGGGATCCACTTGACGAGCAGCGCCCCGTCGGTCTGCGCCTGCTCGAGCCGGGCAAGCGCATCGTGTCGCTGGGGGTTGACGCTCGCCCCGAAGCAGAGGTTGTCGTAGCGCCCTACCTCGGCCGCAACGAAGTCGTTGGGAACGTAGAACTGCGTGGCGTCGCGATCCAATTCACCATCGGCGACCACGCCGTCCATGGCCAGGATCACCGCCCGGGCCACCTGCTCGGACTCGGCAACCTGGGTGCTGATGTTCCGGATGACAAGCCCATCGCCCTCGGCCTCAAGCTGCTCTTCGCTGACGCCGAAAGCACGCAGGTAGAAGCGAAACCGCAGGTCGCTCCGCATCTCGGCGCCGACGAACGCACCGCTGCCACCCGCTCCGATCCCGGCCGTATGCACGTGCATGTCGAGATAGCCCTCCGCCGCCGTCGCAGTCCCCGCCACAAGGCAAAGCAAGTTGCATGCGGCTCTTGACCTACTCATCGTGGTGATAGCGGCACGAAACAACAGTGATCCGACTGTCGTCTATCTATCCGCCAGAGGCTTCGGCCGCGTCGGCCGCCCCGGGTAGCGTGCGCTCGGCGGCTCTAGGACGGTCATCTTGCGGTCGTCCATGTCGGGGTAGTCACGGAAGTCGTCGGGATCGAAATAGTTGCCCGACCACGATGTGGCGTGGGGCGAGAACTTGTAGAAGACCGTCCTGCGGATGTCGTCGACGGTCCATGGCAGCGTACCGTGGATCAGCGCTTCGGTGAACACGATGGCGTCGCCCGGCTTGGCGGCCACGCGCGCTACGAAGTCCGGTACGCCCTGGCTCAGATCACGCCACGGCGCGGGCAAAGGCAGGTTCGACTTGTGCGTACCGGGAATGCAGCCGAAGCCGCCGCCATTGGCGTGGCTGTCGTAGAGTTCGAAGGTCACCGACACCAGGCCGTTGTAGAACCTGCCATCGTGGTAGCGGAAGAACTGGCTGCCACCGGTGCCGAGCGAGCCGCCGTGCAGGACGCCGCCTTTGAAGCCCTTGGCGATGTGGGTGTGCACGTTGATGTGATCGAGCCGGAACGTCGGCAGGACCGGAGCTGCCGCGTCCTCGCTTGCGCGCTCTTCCTGCGCCTTGCGGAGCCCGTGGTTGCCGATCAGCTCCTCGAGGACCGGACTCAAGGCCGGCAGGTCGAGCATGTCCCGCCACACCCTGGACCAATGCAGGGGTA
>JAPPKV010000290.1 GCA_028819775.1 Gammaproteobacteria bacterium
GATGTAGTGGAAGCGCGGGCCCACCACCGAGCGCACGCGGTCGATCATGTTCGCCGAACGGTCGGTCGAGGTGAACACGTAGTCGCGGTGGTAGTCGGGATCGAAGACGTTCTTCGCGTCCATGAACGCGGGCACGTCGAGGCCGGCGAGTGCCAGCGACGTCGCGGCGATGTCCATCAGGCTGACGAGATCGTCACGGCGCGTGCCCGGTTTCACCACGTCGGTCATCCCGGGCGCCACGACGATGAAGGGAATCCGCAAGCCTTCGTCGTAGTTGAACTCCTTGCTGCGCGGCAGATCGGAACCGTGGTCGGAGTAGAGCATGATGACGGTGTTCTCCCACAGCCCATCCGCCTTCAGTTCCGCCACCACCTTGCCGACCTGGTGGTCGGTTCGCAGCGTCGAGTTGTAGTGGTTCGCGACGTGCCGCCGCACCTCGGGGATGTCGGGATACTGCGCGGGCACCCGAACCTCCTCCGGACGAACCGGTGTCAATCCCAGCGCCGTGACCTCGGCGTCGATGTTCGCGACCCCCTTGCCGCCCGCCACCTTCCTCTGCCCGAAGAACGGTCTGGACACGTCGCGCCAGTGCCCGCCGCCCTGCGGGCCCTTGTAGGACGGAATCTCCGTCGGCGTGGGGCCGACCGTGTAGAGCTTCGAGCGGTCGTAGGTGAAGTTGTAGTCGTCCTTGCTGGCGTTGTAGGTCTCGTAGCCTGCCGCCCGGAACAGTTCGGGAACCGTCACCACGCCTTCCGGCAGGTGGATCTGGTGTCCCGGAACCCGCCCCGAGCGATGGTCGTGTACGCCGATCCGGATGGCGTAGCTGCCCGTGATGAACGACGAGCGGGTCGGGCTGCAAATCGGCGTCGGCGCATACGCCCGCTCGAACAGCACACCTTCCCGCGCCAGCGCGTCGATGTTGGGCGTCTCGACGAGGTCGTTCCCGTAGCTCGAGTACCAGGGCGATTGGTCGTCGATGTCGATCCAAAGGACGTTGGGCCTGGTGGTTCGTTCTTCCGCCGCCGTGCCCGACAGCAACGCAAATAGAACGAAGACGGCCACGTGGGGGCGACGGCGCGCCCTTGCGGGCGCGTTGTGGTCGCCCGTCCTCGGGCCGCCAAAGGTCCACCGATGCGGGCCGCCACAAGGGCGGCCCCTACGGTTAGCGCGGTTCAAGGCCCCGCTGCCGCCAAAACGGGGCTCAAGCGTTCTCGACAACAAAACTCGCCACATTCCGGCTCTCCCTGCTGAACTCCACGCCGATCAGGTAGATCGGTTCGCCCAGGTGGACGCACTTGTCAGCATAGCCCCTCTCGCGCAACTGCGACATGGCCGAACCCTCGCCCGCACGTTCGACCACCTTGAACTCGAACAGGTAGACCTTGGCCGCGAATCGAACCGCCATGGCCACACGCCCGCGGCTGCTACTGTCCTCCACCGCCACGTCCAACCCGGTCGCCGCGAAATGCGAGTAGAACACGCTCGCGTAGTAGCCCTCGAAGTTCGCGATGTCGTTGTTGACATGCCATTGACACGGGATGCCGGCGAACAAACCCCGAAACAGCGTCTCCAAGCCATCGAAGTCGTTCGCCGCGAGCAGGCGTCGCAGTTCAATGCCTTGCTTCAGCTGCTCCGACGGGTCCGGTACAAGGCTGCGCAACAAGCTCCGGTTCAGGCTTTGGCGAACCTCCCGGTTCGGGTAGCCGAGGCGGTACAGCGGCTCGTCGCCGAGGCGCCCCTCTTCCAGGATCGTGAGATAGCCAGTCTGGAACAGGAGGGCCTCGGTGGCGATATCGTCGACGTCGAACGTGGAAAGGAGTTCCTCCGTACCCATCATTCCGTCCAGCGATGGCGTCGGCACCCGACGACCCCGGAGCGTATCGATCAGGAACGTCGGTGTACCCGTCTCAAACCAGTAGGCACCGAAACGCCGGTTGCGGAACAAGAGCAGGATGTCGAACGGGTTGTAGACTTTACTCTCGCCCAGCCAGTAATAGCCGTTGTACCAGTCGCGGACGGCCAACCGGTCGAGACCTTCGAGTTCGGCGGCAAACACAGAGTCGAGGTCCTGGTCGGAGTAGCCGCAGAGCTCCGCGTAGTCCGGGTCGATGGTGATGTCGACTAGGTTGTTCAACCCCGAGAACAGACTGACCTTCGAGAACTTGCTGACGCCGGTGAAGAACGTGAGCTTGATGTCGGCATCGGCGGCCTTGACCACCGAATACAGGTTGCCAAGATAGTCTCGATTCGCCCTCGCCACCTCCGGCGTTCCCAACGCATCCAAAATCGGCTTGTCGTACTCGTCGACCAGTACCACGACCCGCTGCCCGACGAGGCGGTGCAGTTCCGCGACCAAGTTGGCGAACCGCTCCGGCCCGGTTTCGTACCGCGCCTCCACGCCCGTACGTCGTTCCATTCCATCCAACTGCGCCATGACACTCGAGTGGAGCTGGCCGGGGTCGTTGAAACTTCCAAGGCCGAAATCCAAGCGCACCACCGGATAGCGAACGGACCAGTCCCAATCGCTGTGGACATCCAATCCACGGAAAAGGGGCTCGTTACCTTCGAAGAGTTCCTTCAGCGTGTCCACGAAGAGGCTCTTGCCGAAGCGTCGCGGACG
>JAPPKV010000107.1 GCA_028819775.1 Gammaproteobacteria bacterium
CCCCGCCCCCCCCAACGGCATCTTCTTCGTCTTTTAACCCCCTGCCCCCCCCGGGGGGGGGGGCCGGGGGCGGGGCGGGGCCCCCCCGCGGAAGGATGGTCAGCCGGACTGCACCTCGATGGCGCGCGGCTGGGCTTGCTGGCGTTTGGACACCGTGATGGTGACCACCCCGTCCTTCGCCGTAGCGTTGATGGCCTCGTCGTCGGCGTCGTTCGGCAGTCGGAAGCTGCGCGTGAACTTCCCGAACCGTCGCTCGCGGCGATGTATCTGGCCTTCGATTTCGCCGTTCGAGGCGCCGCGCTCGCCGGACACGCTCAGGACGTTGGCGCGTACGCTGACCGCGAGATCCTTGGGATCCACTGCCGGGATCTCGAGATCGAAGACGTAGGCGCTGTCGGTCTCGCGGATGTCCGCGGGCGGGTGCCATCCACTGGCCGGCGAGCTCGTGCCCAATCGGCCGACCAACTCGTCGAGATCCGCGAAGGGGTTCCAACGTATTGCGTTCATGGTTGCTCCTTGTGGTTGGTGAATGTCGCTGCCTGCAAAAAATGGGGACGCTGCGGGCGTTATCAAGAGGTCATGAATGGACAACATCTGGTTGCTAGACTTCCCGCCATCTTCGGTGGAACCCATGAGCGTGGCGGACGACTGCTGCAGCGGTACGATCGATATGGCAAGCCTCGCCGGTCGGCAGCGCAGGGTGCTGGCGTGGGTCTTCGGGATCAACGTGGCGACCTTCATTGGCATGGTCGCCGCCTCGGTCCTGAGCGAGTCTTCGGCGCTGCTCTCGGGAACGTTGGACAACCTTGGCGATGCGCTGACCTACGCCTTGAGCATGGCGGTGGTCGGTGCCTCGACGCAGGCCAAGGCCCGTGTTGCCTTCCTGAAGGGGCTCTTGATACTCGCCGCGGCGCTGGCCGTGGCGGCCCAGATCGGCTGGCGGCTGACGGATCTCGAAACGCCGGTGGCGAGCACGATGTCGGTGGCCGCTACGCTCAACCTGGCCGCGAACAGCGTCTGCCTGTGGTTGCTGACGCCGTACCGTACGGGCGATGTCAACATGTCGTCGTCCTGGGAATGTTCGCGCAATGACGTGATCGAGGGCTTCGCCGTCATCGCTGCGGCGGCCGCCGTGTGGTGGTTCGAATCCGGCTGGCCGGACCTGGTGGTGGCGGTGATCCTGTTGGCGATCTTCCTGCGCTCGGCGGCGCGGGTATTGCGCAGCGCCTGGCTGGAGCTGGGGCCGGCAACGGCGTAGGGGACGGGCTTGTCCCGTCCCGTGTTCGCGTCGCAAGAGAGTCGGAGCCCGCATGCGGGCGGGGACTGACGATGGCACGGGAACTCGCCTTTGGAGTATGGTTTCGCGCTTGTCGCGATGGGGACCGGACGTGTCGGTATTGATTGTTGCGGATCGCGACGGCGACCCCCAGGTGGCGCTGCCGCGAGGCCTTGGGCTGGCTAAGGCCATGGGATGGAATGCGGAGGTCGCAGCTTTCTGCTACGAGCCCATCGCCGATCTCGAGGCGGCGGTCCAGGCCGAGGCGAAGCGTCGTGTCACGGCGCAATGTCGGAAGTCGCTGCACGCCCGGATCAAGGAACATGAGCTCCAGGGCGTCGACGTCAAGACCACCGTGGCATGGGCGAAGTCCCTCGCCGAGTGGGTCAACTCCCGTGTCCGGCGCAGCAATGTCGACGTGGTGGTCAAGACGGGCCACCGCAGCGAGACGTTTCTCTACACGCCGACCGACTGGCAACTGCTGCGCGAATGTCCGGCGCCGGTGCTGATCGCCGCCGATCACGTCTGGCATCCCATGCGATCGGTCGTGGCGGCCGTGGACCTGGGCAGCGTCTCGTCCGCGAAAAAGCACCTGAACGATGCCGTGATTCGTACGGCCAAGGACTATGCGAACGCCCTGAAGTACCCATTGCATGTCATCCACGTCATCCACATGTCGAGGGTGCTGAAGGACCTGGAGATCATCGATACGCGCGCGCACGTCGCGAAGGTCCGCCGCCGGTTGCAGCCCGAAATCGCCGACCTGGCCCGGAGGCACACAATCCCGGTGAAGTCGATCCGCACGCGGGCGGGCGAGGTCCACCGGGTCGTCCCGTCGATGGCCGCGCGTCTCCAGGCACAGTTGGTGGTGATGGGAACAGTTGGCAGGCGGGGCGTGACCGCGCGGTTGATGGGCAACACGGCCGAGCGTGTGCTCGCGCGGCTCGGGGCCGATGTGCTCGCCCTTAAGCCCGGCGCACCTAGCGCTTGAACAATCTGTCGATGCCGAACCCCATAGACAGTTTTCGCGACCCCGTTCTGGGGGCTACCTGGGGCGAACTAGGTGCCGTGCGCCGTGCCGCCCGCTTGGACGAGCGCTGGCACGTCGACGCGGTTCTGGGCTATCCGGTCGATGGCCTCGCGGAGCGCTACACCCAGGCGTTGTCGGAAGCCTTGAACGATGCCGTGGTCCTCGATCTCTCCTTCGCGCCACCGCCGTCCCGAAACACGACCCGCGCGGGCCACCTGATCGCGGTCGCCTCGGGCAAGGGCGGCGTCGGCAAGTCCACCACGGCGGTGAACCTGGCCTTGGGGCTGGACCGGGCCGGCGCGAAAACGG
>JAPPKV010000458.1 GCA_028819775.1 Gammaproteobacteria bacterium
CCCCCCACACGACGCAGGACGGTCCGGGCCCGGGGGTCGAGGTCGGTCCGCACCAGCGGCACAGCCATGTACGTTGGGAAAAAGCCGCGGTCGTCCTCGAGCACCGTGAGGTCGTAGCGTTTCAATTCGCCGTCCGTCGAATAGGCGTCCGTCAGGTCGATACTGCCGTCGGCGAGCGCGTCGTAGGCCAGCGCGTGCTCGATGCCGTCGGGTACCCCGTCGATGCCGTAGAGACGTTGCAGCCCCGGCCAGCCATCCGGCCGTTCGAGGAACTCGTGGGAGACCGCCATGCGCAGGTCCGGGTGGTCCGGAAGATCGGAAATCTTGCCGAGTCCGCGTGCCTCTGCGACTCGGCGCGGCACCGCTAAGGCGTAGGTGTTGTTGAAGCCGAAGTCGTCAAGCATCTCGACGCCGTCGGGGGCCAGCGCATCGGCGATCTTCTGCCGTGTCGGCTCGCCGTCGATGTCCTTGATCGCCTCGGCGATGGTGCCCGTGTATTCGACGTAGACGTCGACGTCGCCCTCGACCAGGGCGTCGTAGCAGATCTTGGTGCCTCCGAGGCCGATCTTCCGGTCGACCTCGAAGCCTTCGCTCTCCAACAGTTGGGCAACGGCTTCGCCAAGGATGTACGCCTCGGTGAAGTTCTTGCTGGCCACGACGATGGGTTCTTCGGCGGCGATCACGGACGATGCGGCAACGACGACAGCCCACATCAATGCGAGCGTCGTAGGGGACGGGCTTGTCCCGTCCCGCCGACGAAGCAACCGGACTGGCCGGCGGCCGACCACAAGGGTCGTGCGGGCGACCGCGCGCCCTGCCGGGCGCGTTAGGGTCGCCCCTACGAAGCGATTCAACGGGCTGCAGAATCTCACGCGCCCGACTCCAGCAAACGCCTCACCTGATCGTTCGCGGGAGACGACACCACCGCGCCGACGTCGCCGGCCTGCACGACCCCGCCACCTCCCATCACCACGAGATAGTCCGCCAGGCGCCGCGCCTCGCGGATGTCGTGGGTGACGAGCACGGTGGTGACCTGTTCGTGACCCTGGAGGGTTTCGAATTCGCCGTAGATGTCGACGCGGGTTATCGGATCGATTGCCGAGAACGGTTCGTCGAGCAGCAGCATGTCGGGTTTGAGCATCATTGCCCGGCACAAGCCCGCCCGGTGCTGCTGGCCGCCCGACAGCTCGTGCGGATAGCGGTGGTCGAGATCGCGGGTCAAGCCGACGAGTTCGAACAGTTCGCCAACGCGGGCGTCGACAGCGTCACCTTCCCAGCGTTCGAGCCGTGCCAAGAGACAGACGTTCTCCACAAGCGTCAGGTGAGGAAACAAACCGGCACCCTGGACGGCATAGCCGATCCGCCGGCGGAATGCTTCGAGACCGGTGTCGGGGACCGCATCACCCAACACCTCGACGGTTCCTTCGTCCGGTCGGAGTACAGCGTTCACCAACTGCAAGAGCGTGGTCTTGCCGCAGCCGCTTTCGCCGACGATGGCACTCGTGCACTCCGCCGGCAGAGCGAGATCGACACCTCGGAACACCCAGTCGTCGAAGCGCTTGCCGACGCCCCGGAAGACGACGGCGGAATCTTGCGATGCGCTCACGGATCGGGCTCGTACGAAGCGAGTTCGGTCAGGACTTGGCGGCGCGCGGGATCCGTCTCCTCGGCCAGCAGCTCTGCCGTCTCCGCTCGAAAGGCCGCGACGGAGGGCCGGTTCCCGAAGCCGTCGACAAAGCAACGGCGGACATGCTCCCGCCACCGGTTTCGCTCGCCCGCCGACAGTTCGCCAGGTCGCATTCGCGCCTTGAGGCGCTCGGCGAGCACGGTCAGACGTTTGTCGCGCGGCTGGAAGTCCGGCCAGGTTCCGCCTTCATCGAGTGCCCGGGCGAGGCGTTTCATGGCGAATCGATCCGCATCGCCGGAGAAGCCGTCGTAGAGCGCGAATTCCGGATCCTCGGCTGCGGCCCTATCTTCCTTTGGTCGATAGACCTCGGCAATCTTGGTGGCCAGTTCGGGCTGACGGGCCGCCAGGGCGCCACGCTTCTCTTCCACCTCGTCGAGGTCGATCATGAGGCGCGTTGCCTCCCCCGGCCGGACGACATTGATCGGCGCGAGAAACGGGCAACGGTTCATGATGACGACCTTGAGCGGCGGACGTTCTTCACCCTCCGCGAGTTCGTCGGCGAACAGCCGCTCGGCGATTTCCGCCGAAGTCCATTCCAGGAGCGGCGCGATGTCCCCGGCGAGATCCGCAACGATCATCCGCGTATCGATTTCCGGATGCATGGCCACCGACACGACGGGCGCGGCACAGAACCGCGAGTTTGGAAAGCGGTTCGAGACGTGGACGCAGGTGTTCTGTCCGAGCGGCAGCAACAACGCACCGGCGGCATTCTTGAACCGTCGGCCCAGTGCGTAGTCCCAGAGCCTTGGCTGCGCCTCGCGGATCAGGCGGGCGAGACCGATGGTGGCCTCGACATCCGACATGGCATCGTGGGCATTGTCGTGGGCAATGCCGTTCGCCGCACTCAGACGGTCCAGACCGAACGTGACCACGCCGTCTTCCTCTTCCGGCCAGACGATGCCGTCGGGCCGCAGGGCGCAGGTGGCAC
>JAPPKV010000395.1 GCA_028819775.1 Gammaproteobacteria bacterium
ACAAGCAAGCCTACATCGACAACGACGCGTTCGAGTTGCTGAAAAAGAACCTCCGTGAGATCAGGGGCAAGCTGCGCATCCAAATGTGGTGCGGGACGCAGGACACGGGCCACCTTCCGACCATCCGCGACTTCCACGGCGCTCTATTGGACGCCGGCGTGGACCACACGTACCTCGAGATCGAGGGGCACGGACACGCCAAGAAACCAATCATCGACCGTTACCGCGACATCTGGTTCGACCACCACGTGGCGTCACTAAGCCAAGCAGCAATCAACGCGTCGTAGCGGACGGGCTTGTCCGTCCCGTTTCCGCCGCATGTCGGGGCGGCCCTAGCGCCGCCACTCCCGCGACGGTCGATCCACGTGGCGCGTCAGGATGGCGTCGGCCAATCTAACCCCCAAGCCAGGCCCCGGCGGCAGTTCGGCATGTCCGTCACTGACTCGGGCGAATGGCGCCCCTACGAGCGAGTCGAACAAGGGGCTCTCGTCGAACTGCAGTTCCAGCATGTCGAAGGCACCGAGCGAGGCAGACACCTGCAGGCTCGCCGCATGGCAGATCGGACCGCTCGGATTGTGAGGTGAAACCTGGACGCCAAGCGCTTCGCACTCGGCCGCCGTCCCGTGCATCTCGTGGATCCCGCCGATGTACTTCATGTCCGGCATCACCACGTCATACGCGCCGGCCTCGCAAAAGGGGCGCATCGTTTGCCACCCTACACTCGTCTCCAACCCTGCTTGGCGCATGCCCAGCGCGTTGCCCTGTCGGCGCAGCCTCACAAGAGCGGGGATGTTCGCCTCGGACTCGGGCAACGGCGTTTCAATCCAATGCACGCCCAAACAGGCAGCCGCCTCGTTGAGCGCCCGCGCGGTGGTTTCGTCGAAGCGCCAGTGGCAATCGACCATTAGACGCGCTTGCGGACCAACGACCTGTCGCACCGCAGCCACGCGTGCAAGCCCGGCCTGCATGGCTTGCTCGCCGTCGCCCTGGGCGCAGACCGCCGGGCTCACCTCGTCGAAGGGCGCCACCTTGAACGCCACGTGTCCGGCGGCCATAGCGGCTTGGGCGCTCGCCGCGAAACCCGCGGGGCTGCGATCCTCGGTGCGCCGGTTGATGTTGGCGTACACCGGTATCTGCTCGCGCCGCACACCGAGGGTCTGCGCCAACGAGTGGCCGTTCGCCTGCGCATTGAGGCTCCACAACGCCTGGTCGATCGCGCTCACGATGGCCGACTCCTGGATGCTCGCCGGAGGGTGCCGCCCCGCGAACCCGCCCGGATGTTCCGATCCATCTGCAAGTGCCAGTGGAACGAGGCGCTCGGCCGCCGCAACGAGCGCGTCTTCGCGGCCCGTGAGAGTGGCTTCACCTTCGCCAAGGTGACCATCCCCCGTGTGCAGGCGCACGAAGGTCCAGCAGGTCTTGTGCGTGACTCGTACGAAGTGCAGCGAGGCACTGGAGAGGGTCCAGTCGTTCACGGGATCTTGGCCAAGGACAGGACGGTCCGCATCGGACCCATCGTACACGCGCGACGGTCATCCAGCGCGATAGTCAGCACCATTACACAGGCCAATGCCACGCTGACGAGTTTTCCGGAACATAACCTTGATACGGGTAGACAGTGCAAATAAGATGGGAACCCGTATCGTGCTCAACGGGCGACCATATTGAAGACGACCATCGAGATCGCGGACGACCTCGCCAAAAAAGCCAAAGCCCATGCGGCCACGGAGAACACCACCCTGCGGTCGCTGATCGAACGGGGCTTGCGCCTCGCTATGAGTGCCGATAGAAAACCGCAGCCTTTTGTCTTGCGGGACGCCTCCGTGGCGGGCCGCGGCCTGCAACGGGGCTATCGCGACGCCGACTGGCCACGCATCCGGGAAGCCGCCTACGAGGATCGCGGCGGATGATCGCGACGGACACCAACATCCTCGTCTACGCCCACCGCACGGACTCGGAATGGCATGCGCAGGCGAGGGCGCGTGTCGCTTCGCTCGCCGAGGGACGCGTCACATGGGGGCTGCCATGGCCATGCGTGCACGAGTTCCTGGCCATTGCGAGCCACCCGCGTATCTATGACCCACCATCGACCACCGCGGAAGTGATCGACCAAGTCGACGCATGGCTGGCGTCGCCCGCTGCCGTGCTCCTGAGTGAAACCGACTCGCATTGGAACGAACTCAAGAGTCAACTTCGAAACGGTCGAGTGAGAGGACCGGTGGTACACGACGCGCGAATTGCCTCCCTTTGCGTCGGGCACGGCGTGACGGAGTTCTGGACCGCAGACCGGGACTTCAGCCGCTTCCCGAACCTAGCCGTTCGGAATCCGCTTCAGGACTGAGGGTCGGGTCGCTCGCCGCCCCAGGACTCTGCGTCCATCGCCGGCGCTGGCGGCGCCGTTTCCGCCGCGTAGGCTCGCGGGGCTTGCCCCGCCCGCGTCGGGATCTGCGACCAGTAGCTGCCGGGACGGGACAACGCCGCCAGACCGCTCGAACGCGCCCGCAAGGGCGCGCACTCGCCGTCTGGCCCCAGCCCCCCCCCCCCCCCGGCCCCCCCCCCCCAAACGCCCGGGCCCCCCCGTTTTTTGGGGCCGAAAACACGGTGCCGGCCCAAA
>JAPPKV010000494.1 GCA_028819775.1 Gammaproteobacteria bacterium
GCCGCCGTTCTCGCCGCCGTGTGCTGGACGGTCCTGGCATTCTTCACGGGCTGAGAGGACGACGATGGTCACTGTCTATCACGTCAAGGGCACGCGCGGCGTCCGGGTAATCTGGCTCTGCGAGGAGCTTGGGGTTCCCTACGAGGTCGAGGTCATCGACTTCTCGCCCCGATTCAAGAACAGTCCGGAATGGCGCAGCAAGAGCCCGACGGGGAAGGTACCTGCTGTGACAGTCGACGGCTTCACGATGTTCGAATCCGGCGCGGTCTGCGACTACCTGCTCGATCGATACGGCAACGGACGACTGCAACCCGCGCCGGGGTCGACCGACAGTGCCCTGTGCCGGCAATGGTCCTGGTTCGCCGAGGCGACCTTCGCGCGCCCCTTGGGCGAGATCGTTAACCACAACCGCGTTGCTCCGGAGGGCGGCCAGGTGGATTTCGTCATCGAGGACTGCAAGACCCGGTCGCGCATCTGCATCGCCGCGATCGAGGACGTCGTCTCGAAGTCCGACTATCTCGTCGGCGACACCTTCACGGTGGCCGACATCATGACCGGCTACTCGCTGCTGCTAGCGTCCAACTTCGGCCTGCTCACCAACGACTATCCGGCAACGCTTGCATACTACGAGCGGCTGTCCGAGCGACCCGGGTTCCAGATCGCCCGGGATTCCTAGCTGAGATTGAGGGATACGATGGACATCGACTTCGAGGAACAGCAGTACCTTTTTGATCTGAACGGCTACCTGGTCATCGAGAACGCGCTCACGTCCGACGAAGTCGCCGAACTCAATGCCCTGATCGACTCCCAGGGTCTCCCCCCGCCGCCCGAGCACTTCCCGCGATTCGGCAGCGCCGCTGGCGCAATCCGAAAGACCGGGCCGGGTTTCCTGCAATGGGGCGAGCCCTTCGTCCGGCTCATGGATCACCCGCTCATCATGTCGATCCTGAGAATGCGTCTCGGCGAGTGCTTCCGCCTGGAGCGTCTCTACGGCATCTACATGCGCAAGGGGTGGCCGGCGGGCAAGCTTCACGCCGACTACGGCGCCAGTTCGCCCCATGCCCTGTCCCCGCCGGGCGAGTTCTACACGTTCCCCAACAACCGCATGTCGTCGGGATTCGTCACCGGCAGTTGGAACCTGAACGACACCGGGCTCGGCATCGGCGGTTTCTGTGTCGTCCCGGGCAGTCACAAGGCGAACTTCCGCATTCCGAAGCACATTCACGAAGCGCACCAGGACTCGCCCTGGGTGAAGATCGTCGAAGCCCCCGCCGGCAGCCTCACCCTGTTCACCGAGGCGCTGACCCACGGCACGGCCCGCTGGGACGGAGACCACGAACGTCGCACCCTGCTCTACAAGTACTGCGTGTCGAGCATGAGTTGGGGCGCGACCCGGGTCACGGCACCCGAAGGCATCGATCTAACCCCGCGGCAGCAACAGTTGCTGGCCGGTCCTGGCGAACCGCTGACGCACTTCCCGTCGCTGTTCTCGGAGGAATTGGCGGCGAGTTGAGAATCCCGGTTGGCGCGGGCCTACCCGTCGAAGACATCCGCAGGGAGTTCGAACACTCGAACGATGTCCCGCAGCATTCCGGTCGCTATCCGGGTCTTCGGCCCACGGTAGGGAAGCGGATAGTGCCGCATTCGGCCATCGACGTCAGGGTGAACAACCATACGATGGCTACCCTTCCCACGGCGCTTGTGTATCTCGAACCGACTGTCATGCCGCTTCAGCGCGGCCACAACCTCGCGGTACTCCTTGGACGCCATCAGCCACCATCAAGCCACCGCTCGCCTGAACATCGCACCGCCGGGTTCCGGCAATATGAGGTCGCCGACGTGGTAGTCCGGCAAGCCCGTCGCTTCGCGATCCAGAAGCCTACGTTTCATGGTCTCTCGTTTCAGGTCTGCGTAGAGCTTGAAATAGTGCGGCTCGGCCGGGATGAACACCTGATCGACATTGTCGTGCTGCACCGCAAACGAAATCTGCGCCTCTACGGCGCGATGAAGTTCGTCCAGAGCCTCGTCGAACGTCTCCCCGTATCCGCGCAGGCTCATTTCCAAGGCGATCGCGCACCACGCGTCGTCCTCGCGGATGCCCAGCACATTGATCGTCAATGCCAGTTCCACGGAGCCGCCCCGCTCTAGTTTCAATCCCTAGGAAGATACCGCAATCGGAGAAGCCACGCCTCGGTCGTCAGGGCGGCGTATCGTGGTCGGCCAGCACTCGCATGGCATCCCATTGCCACCCAACGCATAATGCCCGCTTGGTGCCAGCTAGGGGTGACATGAACACGGTGACACGGGGGCCGAGCGTGGCCGACATCCTGCAACGTGCCGAGCAGGGCGTCCTGCCGACGGAGAGGGATGCGTTGTCACTTGCGGATCTTGAAGATACGCGCGCGCTGGCCAACGTCGCCGCGACCCTGCGCGACCAGGGGTTCCTCAACCTCGTCACCTACTCTAAGAAGATCTTCATCCCGCTAACCCACCTCTGCCGCGACGTCTGCCACTACTGCACCTTTGCGCAGACGCCGTCCAAGCTCGACAACCCGTACATGGAACTCGATGCTGTCCTGGAAGTCGCCCGCCACGGCGCGGAGATGGGCTG
>JAPPKV010000198.1 GCA_028819775.1 Gammaproteobacteria bacterium
ACCCGTAGCCGAGTTCCGCGTCGTAGCGAGCACCGACCCGAGTCGCCAAGCTGCGGTCGGCACGGGCTAGCATCTCGCGATTGTGGCGATTCCAGAGCGCATCCACGCCGTTGGCCATATCGCCCCAGGACGATCGCAGGTTGAAGGTCATGCCCTGACCGCTTGCATTGGGCCTCATCATCAGCGTAGCGCCGATTCCCCATTCCTGGTAGTCGTCTTCAGCGTGGGCCAGCATCCCGCGGGCGTTCAGTTCAGCCATGAAGCGCCGACTTGCGTCGGAGAAGCGGAGGCCGCCGCCCAGTTCGAGACCCGCGCCCGATTCGGCGTCGCCGCCGTCGTATCGCAGTCCAGCCTCGAACACCGGCGTAAACGTCCCGCCGCCTTCAAGCTGATTTGCCCTCGAGCCTTCGAGGGCGACCCGCAGCCGGCTCGCGTCGGCATCCACCGCCGAGAGGCCCGGTGCCGCGTCGGCCGACATTCGCGCCACGAACACATCCGACTTCAGCGCAAGGTCGAACTCGGCCGCGTCGGGAAGGATCCCGCCTCGGAATCCGGCTGCGCCCATGGACATGGAGATGTCGGTATCGATGGCCGCGCCGCCGCCTTCAGCGGCAAGCGTCATTTCGCCCTGACCGACACCGGCCACGCCCCAGAATGTGACGCAACAGCTCACCTTGAGGCGCATGTAGGGGCTTATGACGGTCATCGTACTGTCGAGTTCACCCGCCACGGCTGATCCGGCTTCGAACTCGCCGTCGCCCGTGCTGTGCGACAGGGCTACCCCGCCGACAACATCGCCCCACTGGTAGTCGACCCCGACCGTGCCGGTGGTCACGCTGCCGTCGTGGGACAGGGTATCGCCGTCGGCGCTGAAGCTCGTGTGGGCACCGCGCCCCCACAGCGTCCAAGCGTCGTCCGAGTCACCGTCCGCCGCCGAGAACTGGAACGAACTCCCGGCCAGCATTCGACCGAGACTCTGATCCCGCATGCGTACGCCCATGCCGTAGGGTTCGTATAGCGATGCCTGCGCACCCAGTGTGTTGCCGTAGGGCAATCCGAAGCCCTGGTCGATGGGCATGCTAGCGATCGGTGCGGTGGCAAAGCCCCCCGCAGGACCGGCAAGCCCATGGCCCGTGGGTGCACCCCAGATCCCGCTGAGCCTCAGCCCGGACCCGTTGGCCCCGCCGGAGACATTGTTCAGGCGCGAATCCACGGCGTCCGTGACATGGCTTGCCACGGTACGGCCGAACCGCGCCAGCCACTCCTTGGCGATCGACTCGGCGTCGTCGTCGTGGATCGTACCGGTGCCCGAACCATCGCTCACAGTGGCATTGGAAGGACCGCTCAAACCGACCGTGAAGGACTCCGGTCCCTCATAGATCGCGTCCGCCACGACCATCACCTGGACCGTCGCGTCACGGGATTCTCCCGGCTGGAACGTCAGCGATCCGCTCCCGGTCTGGTAGTCCTCTCCCGCCGTGGCGGTACCGGGCGACGTGGCCCAGCTCACCGAGGCGGGCAGTGCCGTAGCACCGGTCAGCGACACCGTGAAGTGGATCATCCCGTCGCTCTCGGCAGCACTTGCATCCGAAATCGCCAGCGTCGGCGCCGCATCGTCGTCCGTGATCGTCCCGACCGCCATCGCGTCGTCCAGCATCGCGTACATCGCGCCGCTCAGATTCACGTGGAAGGTCTCTTCCGCTTCGTGGACGCCGTCGGCGACGACAACCACGGAGACCGTCCCGCCGGTTTCGCCGGCCGGGATGGTCAGGGTGCCGTCATCGTTCTCGTAGTCCTCGCCGGCCTTCGCCGTATTCGACGCCGTGGCCCAATCCACGGATACCGGCAGGCCGCTCATTGCGGACAGCGTTACCGCGAAGTCCAGCGACCCGACGCTCTCCGGTCCGCTCGCATCGGCGATGGACACCGACGGCGCATCGTCGTCGTCTTCGATGGTGCCGGTCGCGGATCCATCCGCAACCATCGCATAGGCGGCGCCGCTCAGGTTGACGGCGAACACTTCGTCATGCTCGTCGATGTCGTCGGACATGATCGCCACGGCAACCGACATCTCGGTATCGCCGGGCTCGAATGCAAGGCTTCCACTGCCCGACGCGTAGTCGACATCGGCCGTGGCCATGCCGTAGGCATCGCCCGGCGTTGCCATGTCGCCGGTCGCCCAGTCCACGCTGATCGGCAATGCGCTCTCGGCGTCGAGGCTGACCGTGAACATCATGTCGCCGTCGCTTTCGCCGCCGCTTGCGTCGGCAATCGACAACGACGGTGCGGCATCGTCGTCGACGATGGTTCCCACCGCCGCCGCGTCGCCGAGCATTACGTACATCGGATTGCTCAACGTGACCGCGAACACCTCGTCGTGCTCGTCCAGCGCGTCGTCCATCAGCTCAACCGAGACCATCAGCTCAGTCTGGCCGGCCGCGAACGACAGCGTGCCGCTGCCCATCGCATAGTCCATATCGGCGGTTGCCATGCCGTACATGTCGTCCGTGGCGGCATCGCCGGTCGCCCAGTCCACGCTGACCGGCAGCGCGCTCGGCGCCGACAGGGTTATCGCGAAGGACAGGCTGGCCGCGCCTTCAT
>JAPPKV010000420.1 GCA_028819775.1 Gammaproteobacteria bacterium
TCCGTGGCGCGTGCGAACTCCGTGGCGTTCTCCAACACCGCCAAGGCGCGGTCGACACCCTGGTCGTGAAGCGCTAGTTTCGTCGCGATGGCGGCATTGGCGGCGTACACATCGAACCAGGTGCCCCATTCGCCGAGCAGCCGGAGCGAAACCAGCGGCGCATGGCGACGAGGCGTATGCGCGCTTTGTTCCAGTTCCAGTTCGGCCATGAGAATCTCGCCGACCATTGCCGTACCCGTGTTGGCGAGATGCCCAACCCGAGCCAGCTCCAGCGCCCTGCCGTAGCGGTTCGCCGCCTCCGTGGTCCGGCCTTGCGCCATGGCCGCAAGGCCGAGTTGGAAGTCC
The DNA here is from genome assembly GCA_028819775.1 of Gammaproteobacteria bacterium. The sequence continues at coordinate 346 of JAPPKV010000420.1, forward strand.
AGGTGTGGCGTGATGTAGAGCGTGTGCTGACGCAGGTCCGCGCGAACGCGTTCGGCCCACTCCGCCGCCCGTTCGAACTCGGTCCTCTCGGTCAGGGTAAGGCATAGCCCGTACCGGATGATTCCGCGCAGCAATGGATCCGTATCCGGTTGTCGGGCGATCTCCGCGACGGTCGAGATGAGCGGTTCGTAGCGCGACAGCGGGCTGCACCCTAAGACGAGCATCACGCCGAGGACAATTAGATGGTCGCGCATCATTTCCGGATCCTCGTCGCCGCCAGGGCTTCGGGAAAAACCGGCACTTTCGATGGCCGTCTGCTGATAGACCCGTCTCGCCCCATCCATGTCGCCCGACAGCGAGAGCAGGACACAGCGTATGAGCGCGAGTCTCGGATAGGCCGCGACGGCATCCGCAGTGAGCCAGGCGTCCATCCCCCGCAGCGCGTCGAACCCGCGACCGATCCAGAGGTGAATTCCGCCCGCGTCGGTAGCGATTTGCCCGGTCAGTTGTGCATCGCCGGCTTCGGCACTGTGGCGTAGGGCATCCTCGACATGGCCCCGGCGCGCGAGCCCCCGTGCGATGCCCGCGTGAATGGACCGAAACCGGGCGGCGTTTTCGCGAAACAGCCTGTTTGCGCAGTATTCCCGGATCAGGGGATGCAGCTTCATAGTCGGCTTGCCGCTGCCGGTGGTCTGCAGCAGACCGGCAAGAGATGCCATCGATTCGATTCGCCGGCGCGAATGCCGTTGGTCGGTCGCCTCGTCGATTAGTTCCGCATCGATCCAGTCGAACAAGGACACGTCAAGAATGAACTCCCGGTCGTCGTCGGGTAGACCGCGCCAGAGCCGCGACTCGATCCAGGCGGCGACCGTCTCTTTTGCACCCACGGGGTCGTCTAGCGGCGCGCCGGCTTGCACAGCGTTGCGGTAGATCCTTAGCGCGATCGGCCATCCTGCCGAGCTTGCCGCCACGGACGCGAGTTCCCGACGTGAAAGCTCGGTGTCGAAGAACCGCGCGATGTCGGGCAACGAGAACCGAAGTTCCTCGGCGGTAATCGTCTCGCCGCGCCCTTCGAGGAGGAACATGGCGATGTCGAGGCCGGGTGGCCGTTCCCGGAACGCCATCGCAAACCGAAGGTTGTCCGGAGATTGACTAAGCAGCGTGTTCAACACGGCCACCGCTTGCGGATTGCGCAGCCGTTCGAGTTCATCCAAGGCAAGCAGACACGGCCGCCCGTGGCGCTCGATCGCACGGATCAGCAAGTTGATCCGGTACGCGGCTTGTGTGTCCGATTCGCTGCCGGTAGTGAAGTCGTCGACCGACTCGGCGGCCGCGTCGAATGTCGCGATGCCCGCCTGCTCGAATGCGACCGTCAGGTAGGTTGCCATCGCGACGGGACCGTCCTCTTCGTCCACCGCAAGCCATGCGACGGTGCTGCCGTTGTCCCGCGCCCGACTACAGCAGTGCGCGAGCAACGCGGTCTTGCCGAAGCCGCCGGGGGCTTGCAGCATCGTCAACTGGCGGTCGAAGGGCGAACACCGCTTTTCCAGTTCCGGCCGGCTTACGTAGCCGGCGACGAGATCCGGAATCTGCACCTTGTGGGTGAGCAGCCAGGGTGTGGGCGAACCCGCGATGCTCCCCGGGCCCTGGTCGGCCCGTTCGAACCCCCTTCTGTCGTCGGTCGGTACCATCCTCTCCTCCAACTGCCAGTGTACTACCAGAACGGTGGTTCAAGCACCCGGCACTGTGGCCTAGGGTTGCCGGAAAGCCGACTGATCTGGCTTGTGTCGTCGAAGAGGCAACGCTGTTTCGGTAGTTGGCGGCAAATATTACGTTAGACCACGCGGGATTCCGGTCTACCGTCTGGCCATGTACCGAGGACGCGCTTTAATCGACCGGCAGGAAGGCCCGGAGGAGCGCTCGTGTGAAGTCGCGTGGTTTTGGTCTGCGCAGAAAGTTGAGTATCGGGAACGGATGGGCCGGTCGAACGGGAAGTCCGACCCAACCGACCTATGAAGAACTGTGTCGGGCGATCCAAGCCCTGACCGACGACCTCGTCCTACAGCGGGACGTGCTGTTCGATGATTGGACAAACACCGCTGGCGAGTACCGGGACGAGTCGGACAGGTTGGCGATTGCCGAGATGGACGCCGAGATCAGCGGGTACAACGACCTTCTGCGGCGGGCGAGGTACTTTCCGGCCGAAGGCGAAGACACCGGCTGATGCCACACGGGTGTGGCACCGCAGCATCACGC
>JAPPKV010000335.1 GCA_028819775.1 Gammaproteobacteria bacterium
ATCCCCGCCACGAAAGCCGCGCGGATAGGCTCACTTTCTTATTGGAATATGCTCTCGGTTAGATAGTAGAATGTTGAGCGTTGGGAACAACGCTGGTGGCCAAATGGATCATGCGTGGACTGCTGTGATTTCGCAGGAAGAGGGTTGGTGGGTCGGATGGATCGCTGAGGTCCCCGGCGTCAACGCCCAAGAACGTTCGCGTGAACAGTTGCTGGTATCGCTGACCGAAGTGCTTCGCGAAGCGTTGGAAATGAACCGTCGCGACGCCATGGCGCAGGCACCCGGATGTGAAGCCGTTGCCGTAGCACTTTGAGCAAACCGCCCTGCGGGCCGAGCTGCCGGACACTCATGCAAGCAGTGCTACATCAAGATCCCGGCAGATCTTGTTGACTAGGATATTGGGTATCTCGCTATGGCGAGGGACGGCGGAACGATTGCCGGTCGTGCGGTTTTGCCACCATTCATGCCTCCGTCCCTGACGCAAGAGGTAGCAGCCGTTCCGTTTGAGATTCCCGACTAACACGCGTTTCTTCATTCGGGAGGCTCGTAGTCCGCTGCCAACGTGCGAGCCCAGGCGACGCGAGGCGTGGGCACATCGAGACGATCTAAGCGCATGGCGGACGGTGCGCGGAAGCTGGTTCGCTCGGCTGTTCTATGGGGTTCGCACCTCGACCAGACCGCCGGTCACGGCGAAGTGGAGGAAACATCGCACGACATTCCGGCCGGCCGCTGACAGAGCGTTCTTGTAGGCAGCCAACTGCCCGGAGTACTTCATCGCTTCTTCCGGCCACTTGGCTCGCGGTTGCGGCGATGACTTGTGGTCGATGACCAGCCAGCCCATCTCCGTTTCCGCCAGAACGTCCACGAATCCGCGTACAACCCGCCCGTCGTCGAGGGCGTGGAGGATCGGCACCTCGACCTGAACGCTTGTCACGTGGAACCGTTCCTCTAGACAACGGGCGAAACGCCGCGCGACGGCGATGGCGTCCTTGACGTCGATATGCTCGGCGGCACCATGTCCGGCGAGCAATACTTCGGCGCGCTTGAGGGCCTTGCCATCCGGCAGCGGGTTGACCAGTTCCGCGGCGATGACGGCATGCAGGCCGTTGCCCACATCGGCCATGGCGTTGCCCTTGAGCGCTATGCGTTCGCCGATCTCGATGATCTCGCCGACCGACGCGCCATCCACGGGCTCGACGGAGGAGGGCTGAACGTACTTCGGCGGGTAGTCGACGCGCTCGCGCCGCTCGAACCAGTGCGGCGAATAGGGCAGCGGATCGGGTTCGGTAGTTCCGACTTCCATGACCTCGGCGCGGCTGGGGGTCGTTTCGCCGTTCGGCAAGCGGAGCGAGTCCGTAGTCGCGATCGTGAAGTCGGTACGGAAACTGTGGAACCACGCGTCGCGCGGGAACCTCGGCGGCACGGCGATGACAAGACGGTCCCGGGCGCGGGTCATGCCGACATAGGCAAGCCGGCGCTGCTCGGCTTCGCTCTTGTCCCGGCATCGCCGGCCTTCCGGGGAGTCTTCCATCGTCTGGCGCGCGGGCACGCCGTTCCTGCGGCGGCCGAAAATGTCCGGCCAATACCGGATGGCGCGGTTGGCCAGCGGGTCGTCAATGTCGAAGTCGCCCGCGAGTTCCACGCGCACGTCGTAGGTTCGCGAACGTTCCTGGTAGTCGAAGTCGGTACACACCACCACGGGCCACTCGAGTCCCTTGGCGCGGTGGTAGGTGAGCACGTGAACGGCGTCGCCCGTGGTCACGACGGGCTGCAGGTCGAGGTCCGGGGAGTTGGGATGTTCCAGCCAGAACAAGAACCCGGTCAAGGTGCCGGGTTCGCGGTGGGAAGCGGCGTGCTTCTCGTACTCGACGGCGAGATCCAGGAACGCGTCGAGGTTCCGCTGGCGCTGGGCGGCGCGGATCTCGTCCGGACCCCAGGCGGCGGCGATGCGGCGGATGTCGACCTCGTTCAATACCCTGGCGACGATCTCCACCGGCGAACGCAAGGCGCTCTCGGCGCGCATTTCGAAGAGACGACGGATGATCGGATGGTCCGCTTCACCCCACGCCATGGCATCGTTGTCGCCGTCGAGCCAGCGCAACCGGTCGGTGAGCCACTCCTCGGGCTCGACACAATCCGCCAGGGCTATGATCTCGGCGGTTGCCAGCGTATCCGCCCGGTCCGCCAGGCGTCGCAGGCAGCTCTTGGCCAGCGATACCTCGGGGGTCTCGAGCAGCCCCGTCAGCGTCATCTTCATCGGCACCTGGCGCTGGCGGAGCGACCGGGCGATCCGCTCGACGGCGATGTTGGTGCGGGCCAGGACAGCGACATCGCCGTAGGAGATCGGCCGAAGCCGCTTGGTCTCGGGATCGAACACGGGACCTTGCTCGGCAATCAGGCGGGCGACGCCCTCGGCGACGGCCAGCGCCCGCTGGTCGGCATTGCCCTCGACGATCCAAGAAGAGACCGCTGGCACGTCGATCTCGTCGCGTTCGTGGTCGAGGACGACGAGGTCGCGGGGAATGTCACGCTCGAAGGCGGATGCGAACAGCTCGTTGACGTAGCTCACCAGCGCCGGGCGCGACCGCCAGCTCGACT
>JAPPKV010000349.1 GCA_028819775.1 Gammaproteobacteria bacterium
CCGGCGGCGTCTGGGGTGCCACGATCATCGTCATGCTGACCATCTTCCTGCTCGGTTTCATTCTCGACTTTATCGAGATCACCTACGTCGTGGTCCCCATCGTGGCGCCGGTGTTGCTCGGCATGGGCCTCGATCCGGTCTGGCTCGGCGTGTTGATCGCCGTCAACCTGCAGACATCGTTCCTGACGCCGCCGTTTGGTTTCGCGCTCTTCTACCTGCGCGGGGTCGCGCCGGCGGAGGTCGCGACGCTAGACATCTACCGCGGCGTCTTGCCATTCATCGTTCTGCAAGTCGCGCTCATGCTGGTGCTGGTCGCCGTGCCCGAACTGGCGACGTGGCTGCCGGGCGTGCTCTATTGATCGGCATGGTCGACTACCTGCTCGTGGTGGGACCCGGTCGATCCGGGAGCGACTTCCTGTACCGCATCCTGCGCGCCCACCCCGACTACGCCTTCCCCGAAATCAAGGAGGGTGCCTACTACCGGTCCGTGCGTGCCTACGAGCGAGCGCGCGCCAAGGTCCGCCCCGCAGGAAAACTGCTCTGCGACATCGCGAACGATGCCTACCACGACCCCAAGCTGACGTCCGGTGTCCGCGCATTGCAGAGCCACGGCGTTTCGATCCTGATGATGGTTCTGCTCAGAAACCACCGCGACCGAGCGGTGTCGGCCATCCGATTCCGCAAGAGCCGCGGCAGGCCGTCGGCCCTCCGGAGTGCACGGTACCTCGAAGAGTCCGTGGTCCAAGACCGACTGACCCCCGGAATGCTCGAGGCCATTTTCGGTCTCGACGTCGACGTTCTCACGGTCGATTTCGCGACCCTCGTAGAGGACACCGAGAGCTTTCTCGCCAAGCTCGCATCGCTCTGCGGTACCGGCCCATTCGACCCGGTCGCCTCCGATCCGGTGAATGTGTCGACCCAAGCGAGATTCGTCTGGCTCTCAACCCTCGGTTGGCTCGGCGCGGTGGCGCTTCGCAGATTGGGATTGACCAAGATGCTGCAGCGGATCAAGGACTCGTCCGCGATCGGTCGGGTGTTCTTCAAACCGCTCGGGCGCGGGCAGGAGATTCGGCTCTCCGGTATGTCCGCGGCTACTCTCGACGATGCGCAGCGCGAATGCTGGTCGGTCGTGCTGCGCGTTTCGGCGAAGGAACACGAAGGCGTGTTCCTGCGTCGGGCGTCGGCATCCAGCCCGGGCCCCCCGCCGGCCGACTCCGCTCAATAGGTTCCCGACCGTCCGTCAAGAGCGTCTCCCACGAGCGCGAGAAACGTCGCTTCCGCTCCCCGAGCGACTCCATCGAGATCGTAGCGCTTGGCCATTCGACGGGCGTCTCCCCGGATTCGCTTGATCTCCGCCGGATCGCCGAGGAGGTCCACAATGGCACGGCCAAGTGCGTCAACGTCCAAAGGGCCAACCGTGCGTCCGAGCCCATGGTCCGTCACCAGCCGCGCCGCTTCACAGCCTTCGGTTACGACTAGCGGAACCCCGCACGCCAGGGTCTCGTACACCTTCGAAGGCATCGTTCCGGGTAACTCGGCAGCCAACGGCACCAAGGCCACATCGAACGACGCGACCAACTCGCCGACCTGTTCCCTCGGGATCGGGTCCTTGAAGACGACGTTGGCCAACTGCGCCGCCATCGCCACTTCGACGAGCGTCTTCTTGGTCGGCCCGTCCCCGGCAAGCACGAACTTGATGCGGGGATTGTCGCGAAGCTTCTCCGCCGCGCCGATGACGGTCTCCAAACCCTGAAACAGTCCGTGCAATCCACAATACCCCACTAGGAAGTCCGCCTCGCCGACCCCCAGCGACTGACGCAGATTCTCGCTGCGCCGCTCGGGCCGAAACAGCTCGAGGTCGGTCCCACCCGGTATCACCGCAGTCGGCACCTTCGGAAACCGGCTGGCGATCGAGTCGCTCGCCGTTCGGGTAGTCGCCGTCACGAGGTCGGCCTTCTCGTAGCCCAACCGTTCGAGTCGTTCCATCAAATGGAGCGGTATTCCCTTCATCTCAAGGCCGGCGCGCACCGCGGTTTCGGGCCAGATGTCGGAGACGTTCATGACGATGCGCGCCTTGGCGATGCCGCCGATCAAGAGTCCGGCAAGCACCAGGAACAGTGGTGGACTTTCGATGAAGACGATGTCCCTGCGCCCCATTCCGCGGATCCCGGACAACAGGCTCGACGCCAAGAACGTGAGATAGCTCACCAGTCGCGGAAACGGCTGGGCAGAGTTGGACGGCCTGAGCCAGGTTCGCACCACGTGGACGTCGTTGATGCACTCCTCGGCGCGGATTCTGCCCCGGAAGCCCGGGAACACCTTCCCGGTCGGGTAGTTCGGCATGGCCGTGATCACACGGACGTCGTGGCCGCGCGCCGCCAGACGCCGGGTCAGTTCGTAAAGCCGCGCGGCCTTGGCGCCGATCTCCGGCGGAAAGTTCTGGGTCAGGAAGAGGATCCGTAGGGGACGGGCTCGTCCCGTCCCGGTGCCGAGGCGACCGGGGGATTTGGCGCAGGCGACCACAAGGGTCGCCCTACGACGACTTGGTCATGTCATTCAAGGGGCTGCCTATAGAGCCGCTTCGACTTCGCTG
>JAPPKV010000319.1 GCA_028819775.1 Gammaproteobacteria bacterium
ATCCGCTTGAAGAACAGGAGTGGGAGGATGTAGCCCTTCCAGTCCGTCCGGTCGACGGCGCTGCCACGCAGGATCTGGGCGCAGTTCCAGAGGTGGGACTTGAGCTCCTGGAGGGGCAGCACGCTCGCGGTCATGGGCGACCGGAGATTCTACACCCGCGGGTCTAGTTCGGCATCGAGATCCTCTCTCTCGGGAACATCGAGCGCGTGGCCTACCCCGCACGACTGAGCGCACACCAGATGGCCTGCGACCTGATCCGGGAACGCCACACAAGAGCCCCGTCAGACCCGCAGGCGACGGCGAGGTCCAGGAGCTCGTCATGAGGGACTTCGTCGGACGCGGCGCGGGTGGATCGGCGGCGGCCCACGGGCTGCGCCACGACATCGGGCAGCATCATCTTGAGCACATCGTTCATCGTCGTCACGTACCTGACGTGAAACGGTCGATCCTCGCCGCGTGCGGGGTCCGGGTCAGTCTGGTGATACCGACGGCGGGGGCGGGTGCCCGCGAGGGCTGGCGGCGATTCCTCATGGTACGCTAGGGCGGGTCGCGTTGTCGGGAGGGCACGGTATCCGCGCCTGATGGCGTCCGATCTACAGGGCGGGGCCAAGGCGTATCGGCAGCTTCGGGAACGGCGGGATGGGCGAGACAGAGGCGCGCGCCGTGTGGGGATTCGAAGCCGCCTGTGGGGCAAGAGAGATCGAGAGATCCAGGGGCTGTTGTTTCAGAGTGGTTCCTGACGCCGTGGGCGTACTCGACGTGCCCGCACAAGAACCCCAGTGTTTACAGGGTTTGTTCGCCACCTTCGTGCTATCGTTGCCGGGTCGCTACCCGCAGATGCGACGGGGATCGCTCACGCCAAGCTGACAGTCGTTCGGCGGTCGCGGTGGCTGCTGCGGGCGCGGACGCGAAATCGTGACGCAGCCGACTCCGACATCGGCCTCTGTTCAGCGGCTTCCCCCCTCGTCTCGGTATAGGAGGCGCGGGAGCGTCAAGCGTCGGTCCCAACTCGTCCGGCGTACGGCATCCGGCCACGCTCCGCTCGGTTGAACAGGAAGTGCTCGACTTTCATAGCTAGGAGTCTGCGCCGTAGAACGGCGCGGACTCCTGCAGGGTGGGTTGGGCGCCGAGCGGAGCCGTCAGGCGACGATTGGCGGGCTAGGCGGCTAGGCTGGCCGATACGATCGCAGGAAGCTGCGAACGTGGCGCACCGCCAGCGGAATCTTCTCCGGGGTGTCTTTCCAGGGGTACATGCTCAGCTGTCCGTTTGGCGCCAGCATCGCGCTCTCGATCGCGGCATCGTACGAATGTCCCGGGGTATCGTCCGGCAGGACGAGAACCGGCGTCTGACACTGCCTCACGAAGTCCCGCGTCACCGTGAACACGAAGTCAGGGTCAGTGCGGAACAGTCGGTTCAGGAATTGGTCGGCCATTTGCGTCGTGATGTCGGGGTCCCGCTCGACCACTTCTGCACCCCACGAGTTGCTCTGACTCTCATACATGGCGTTCGGCAACTCCGGGCGGAACCCGACCGGCTGCGCCGGCACGGCCGCGACCACGCGATCCGGCGCCCGCTTGATGAGGTTCCAGATGAAGGGTCCCGCAATGCAGAAACCGAGCACCATGAACCTGTCGATCCCCAGGTGATCCATCAGGCCGAGTTGGTCGTCGGTGTAGGCATCCCACGGCCGGTCGACCTCGAGCGGGCCAGTGGACTGCCCGGCTGCGTGGCGCAAGTCCGCGTAGATACAGCGGAACTCTCCGCTGAACGCCTCGATCGTGTTGAAGGGATTGCGGCGCCGGATGCCCTCGATCGTCGAGCCGTTCAGCCCCCCGCCCGAGATGAGCAACAGCGGGAAGCCCGACCCTGTCTCCTCATAGCGGATGCGGACATTCCCCCTTTCGTAGAAGCGTCCGCCATCGTCATTGCCGCCCTGCCGCGCGAACAGCGCCCCCGGCGTAGCGGCCATTGCCGCCGCAGCGGCGCCAGTCTTCAGCAGCTTGCGTCTGATCGGGTCCACCATACCTCCTCCTCTCGGCCGTGTTTCGCCTCGATGACACGGCGATCATCATGGGGGACCAGTGTAGCCCATAAATGCGGCTCCATCCTCGGTGCCGAGTCGCCAACCGGGAGCTAGCCGTCCCCGTGCCGGCTCTGACCGGCCGGCTTCGCAGCTGGGATGATCCGCGATCTGCTCGACCGGCAGCACACGGAACCGGCGATGTCGAAGGGCGAGGAACGCTCGCGGTCCGTGCTGGCTGCCCTCCACCTTGAACCCCTTGCAGTCGGCCTCGGCCGTCGGGTGCCACCGGCTGTCGTTCGGCTCGTCGCCGAACGGCAGTATCGCGCCGCGGTCGTGGTCGGACACGACCACGAGCCCGCGCTCCCGGAGCCTTCCCCGCAGGGACAAATGCACCCTGAGCGACCCCGGCCGGTTCGGGCGTGAGACGCGCTGCCCCCGTTTCTGTGGGGGCAGGAAGTCTTACGGCCCGGGCCGGGGTCGCTCAGGGTGCTTCAACCGGTTCGGGGGCTAGCCCCCGGGCGATCCGAGTATCGCTCCAAGCTACTGCAGGGATTGGACTTGACGT
>JAPPKV010000307.1 GCA_028819775.1 Gammaproteobacteria bacterium
TCCAGAAATACAGATGGATGTCGGTGATCTGCTGCATGCCGGTGCGGATCCCCATGAGCAGACGGCGGCCTTTTTCGTCGTGCTGCTTGTGGCGGCGAACGACGGCATCCGCGCCGCGCCCCCCGGAAGGCGTCAGGTCGTAGCCGGCACTGAACGCCCGTCCCTCGCCGCGCACGATGATCGAACGGATCGAGTCGTCCGCTTCCATGGCGTGCAGGGCGTCGTTCAGTTCGTAGAGGAGTTCCTGGGACAACGCGTTCAATTTCTCCGGCCGGTTCAGTCCGATGCGCCCGACGCGCCCGTCCGTCCCCACCCTGTCGATGACCAGGGTTTCGTAGTCAGACATGATTTCCCCCATGCAAGTAGCTCGAAATTCGCTCAACGTGGCGAACGCAAGCGCGCCAACTTACCAAGAGCCGCCGGGAATTGAAACCTGACCGGACATCGTGCCCGGACATCGTCCGCGCGCGCCAACGACGGCCACCGGGGGTGGGATCGCAACGCGGAGTTGCGATAATGGACCCATGCCGAAATTCCAGCCGCCCCTCGGCCTCACCTCGCCCCACCTCCAAACGCTCCTGGCGCGCGTACGCACTCGGGCGAGCCAACGCCACGGCACCGGCGTCTGCTCGGAAGACGTCATCCTCAACTGCCGCGACGGTGTTCGGCTCGAGGCGAGGGTGACGCCCGGACGAACCGGCGCTCCGCTGGTCATTATCCTGCACGGCTGGCTGGGCGACAGCCGATCCTGGTACGTGGAGCGGACCGCTAACGTGCTTCACGCCCAAGGCTACCGAATCGCCAGCCTGCTGCTGCGCGACCATGGCGGCACCGCCTCCCACAATCGCGAGATGTTCAACTCGGCCCGACTCGGCGAGGTGGTCGATGCCTGCAATGCCCTCGCCGAGGGATGCGCCGCCGGTGTCATCGGATTCAGCCTCGGCGGCAACTTCGCGCTACGCCTCGCCAGTGATCCTCAAACCGATTCGTGCTTCAAGGCCTGCCTGGCGGTGTCGCCGGTCATCGACCCGGCTCGGACAGTTCGCGCCATCGACGCCGGTTGGGTGATCTACCGGAAGTGGTTCGTGACGAAATGGCACGGAGCGCTCAAGGAGAAGCAGGCCGCGTTCCCCGACGACTACGCCGAATTGGACGCCGCATTGCGCCTATCCACGGTCGCCGGCATCACCGACTTCCTCATCGGACGCTATCTGCCGTATCGCGACTCGGCGGACTACTACGCCCGCTACGACCTGCGCGGCGAGGCCCTCGCCCGGGTACGGATCGACACGCGAATCGTCGCCGCAAGGGACGACATGATGATTCCCGCCGACTCCTACAACGACGTCACCCACAACGACCGCGTCGACCTCCGGGTGTTCGACCACGGCGGTCATTGCGGCTTTGTCGAGGACTGGCGGCTAAACGCCTATCTCGATGAAGTCGTCGTCGAGTACTTCCGCGCGCGCCTGACGGCCGCTTAAGCCCCAGCGCCATAGCGATGTCACGCGGACGGGCGTAAACTGCCGCATAGCCCAAAGAGAGGGGGTTCCCATGTCCACTGAGACGAATCGTCCCAACGGCCTCGCGGCCAACCGCCGAGACGTGCTGCGCTGGGGCGCCGCTGCATCCGCCCTACCCTTCGCCACGCCGGCCATCGGCAGCGATGTGGTGAGTCCCGGCGAAGTGAAGCGCTACAACAAGCTTGGCCGTACCGGTTACGAGATCTCGGACATCTCGTTCGGCGCGTCGAATCTGCGACCGGGCCAGGAAGGGCTGGTCCACCTGGCCATGGACCGGGGCATCAACTACTTCGACACCGCGGAGAGCTACGCCCGCAGCCAGTCGGAGGTCGCGCTTGGCCGTGCCCTGAAGGGCAAGCGGGACCAGGTGGTCATCACGTCCAAGGTCGTGACCAAGCCCAATACGGGCGCGGACGAGTTGATGTCCCGACTTGAGGCGTCCTTGAAACGACTGCAGATGGACCACGTGGACATCTTCATGAATCACGCCGTCAACGACGTCGACGTCATGAGGAACCCCGATTGGCAGGAGTTCATCAGCAAGGCCAAGGAACAGGGCAAGATCCTCTTCGCCGGCATGTCGGGCCACGGCGGCTACCTGATCGACTGCCTCGACTACGCGCTCGACAACGACCTGGTCGATGTCCTCCTCGTCGCCCACAACTTCGGCCAGGATCCCAAGTTCTACGAACGGGTCACCCGGGGCCTAGATTGGATCGCCACCCAGCAGGACCTGCCCCGGGCGCTCGCCAAGGCCAAGCAGAAGAACGTCGGCGTCACGGTCATGAAGACCCAGCACGGGGCCCGCCTGAACGACATGCGGCCGTTCGAGACCGGCGGTGCCACCTTCTCCCAAGCGGCATTGCGCTGGGTACTCACCAATCCGCACGTCGATGCCGCGGTCATCACGATGAACAGCGCTGAGAGGATCGACGAATACCTCGGGGCGTCCGGCTACGACGAGCTCGCTGCTGGCGACATGGACCTGCTACAGCGTTACGCGCAGGTCACCGGTTCCAGCTACTGCGTCAACGCCTGCAACGACTGCGAAGGCTCGTGTCCCT
>JAPPKV010000468.1 GCA_028819775.1 Gammaproteobacteria bacterium
CTGTGGGAGGGTCTGCGCGACGGCACCATCGACATCGTCGCCACCGACCACGCGCCGCACACGCGCGAGGAGAAGGAGATCGGCTGGGAGGACGGCTGGAAGGCGCACACCGGCACGCCGTCCGCGCAATATTACATGAGCCTGCTCATGGACGCCGCCTCCAAGGGCAAGATCTCGCTGGAGCGCATGGTCGAGGCCACCTCCACCGGAGGCGCGCGCATCTTCGGCGTACACAACAAGGGCCGCATCGAGGTGGGCTACGACGCCGACCTGGTGCTGGTGGACCTCAACGCCGAGAAGGAGATCCGCGACGAGGACGTGCTCAGCAAAATCGGCTGGAGCCCCTACGCCGGGCGCACGCTCAAGGGCTGGCCGGTGCGCACGTTCGTGCGCGGCACCACCGTGTACCGCGACGGCAAGGTCGTGGGAAAGAAGGGCCACGGCCGCCAGGCCAAGGCCACGTATCCGGGGTAGGCGGCCTTGGGAAGCCTGACTTGCGTTCCCGTGCATTGTGCATTACATTGTCATGCACTGTAGGAGAACCGACCAATGCCTGCCAATCAACTTGTCCAAGCCCGTATCGACGGAGCGGTGAAGGAAGAAGCGGCCGCGGTTCTGGCTGCGATGGGGCTTACCGTGTCCGACGCTGTGCGGCTGCTGCTCACCAAGGTCGCGCAGGAGAAGGCCTTGCCGTTCGAACCGTTGATTCCAAACCCCGTCACTATCGAAGCCATGAAGGAGGCCCGCAAGGGCGGCCTGCCCCGGTTCGACAGCGTACAGGCCCTCATGGACGACCTGCATGAGGACGATTGAACGGACCGGCCAATTCAAACGCGACTACAAACGTATGGACAGGGGCCGCCACCGCGCGACCTCGACGGTGATCTGGTCCCTGTCCTGGTCGCCCTCGCCAATGATCAGCCTCTGGAGCCTCGTCACCGCGACCACGCGCTTACCGGCGACTGGAAAGACTACCGCGATTGCCACGTGAAGCCCGACTTGGTTCTGATCTACCAGAAGCCCGATGCCGACACGCTGCGGCTGGTTCGCCTCGGCTCTAATTCGGAACTCGGACTATGACTGTATCTGCGAGACCCGCATCTGCGTAAACGGATTCCGAAGGAAATCACCCACCTCTACAGCCAGCAAGAGAGGCCGCTTCGGGCCATCGCCGACGGCCGCACGACTTTGGTGTCGACCGGCAACGGCTCGGGCGAGACGGAGCGTTCCGAGACTTGGCATCCCTCAATCAACGCCTGCAACTCAGGCTTCGTCCGGAGCGAGAACGACACCATGGATACCCAAGCAAGACGGCTGACCATGCTGAACTCGTCAGTGCGCCGAGAGGCGCTGGAGAACCTCAAGAAGTCGGTCGACGAACACGTCGAGGTGCGGGAAAACGCCACCGAGGCGAGTGCCGAGTTGTTCTCACAACGTCGGAGGGCAACAGGCGAAGTGATTGGCCGCGTTGAAGCTTACATCAACACACTTGCGAACTCGCCTAAGGAATTCGACAAGACGGTTGACCATTATCGAGTTGAAGCTGGTCGGTTCGAGAGCCGCGTCGAACAACTTGAGGCCGAGGCGGCCCAATCTGATAAAGTTGGGAAGGCAGGGGGGGCGGCGGGTGCCGCGTTTGGAGTCGGGGTCGCTGCTCTCGGCCCGTCTGTCGCGGTCGCGATCGCGACGACGTTCGGGACGGCATCAACCGGCATGGCGATCTCCGCGCTCTCCGGAGCCGCGGCGACGAACGCAGCGCTTGCTTGGCTGGGCGGTGGCGCATTGGCGGCCGGCGGCGGAGGGATGGCCGCAGGAAAGGTTCTGCTCGCACTGGCGGGTCCGGTGGGGTGGACGGTCGCTGGCGCGGCCTTGGTGGGGGCGGCGGCATACTTGCGCTACCAAAACAGGAAACAGGCAGAAGAGGCCACACAAAGGCGTATAGAAGTGGAGGCGGAGATCCGGTCACTGAGGGCAGCGATGGCCGAGATAGAGGCACTAACGGCGAGTGTCATCCGGCACGCCGATGGTTGTTTGGGCGATCTTGACTGGCTCGAGAAGGAGGCCCCGCGAGACTACCGGCAGTTTGGGAAGTCAGAGAAGCAAAGGCTCATGGCGCTCGTGAACAACATACAGTCGCTGGGCAAGTTGCTCAGTTCGAAGGTGGCGTATGGCCAAGCCTGACAGCAAACGAACGGGCCCGCATATCGCGGCGCAAACCTCCGGTTCGTGGGTCGGACTCGACGCGGCGACTCGTGACGCGGCGCTCGCTGCGATTTTGGAGAACCAGGATCGAGCCTTTCAAGAAGCGATGGCGGAGATGCAGGTCGTTCGCGACTTCATCGGCTCACCCGAGCACATACTGGGTAATCCGGATACAAAGCATGGTGAGATTGCAGAGCAGGTGCACGTGGGGTTTCGCCGGGCGATGGACGCAGTGCATCAAAGAACCCCGTCAGCGACTTTCGAAGGCGTTCCTAGTACGAGCCCCGTCGATTACCTTGACCGAGGCGTGGAGATCCAGTCCAAGTACTACAACGGATTGCGCAATACGCTCAGCGGTGTAGAGAACCACGCCGCGCAGTA
>JAPPKV010000020.1 GCA_028819775.1 Gammaproteobacteria bacterium
TGATCCCGGCCACGATGTCCGCGTCGTGCGCCTTCATGATGCCGGTGGCGACGCCACCGAACGCCATCGTGTTCGGCAGCAACCGGTTGACCATTGCGGAGATGGCCCGCGCCGGCATCATCCTGAACCTGATCGGCGCCGTCGTGATTGCGAGTATCGTCTACACTCTGGGCCTCGTCGTGTTCGGTATCGAACCGGGCGTCCTGCCGACCTGGGCCGAATCACTGGCGGGCGGGGATCACTGATCACGAACCGGGAGGTGCGAGTGGCAAGAGAACCGGTACCGATCAAGTTTCCGCCGAACGAGGCACTCGCGGAACGCTTCGCCCGCGTCGTGGCCATCGCGTCCCGGTTTCCCGGCGTGGAAGAGAGCCGCAGCTACGGCACGCCCGCCATCAAGGTCAAGCGCAAGCTCCTCGCCCGGCTGCGGTCGGAGGCGGAAGGCGGTCTCGCCATCGTCTGCGACTTCATGGAGCGGGAAATGTTGATGCAGGCGGCCCCCGAGACGTTCTACATCACGGATCACTACGCCGACTGGCCGATGGTGCTGATCAACCTCGAGACCGTGCGCTGGGACGCCATGCCCGACATCCTCGAACGGGCATGGCGCAGCGTTGCGACGCCGCGCCTGATCAAGGAATACGAGGGGTCCGCCCCCTAGCGCGACAGCAGGTCCGCCGCGGCCGTGCTTGTCATCGCCCCCGGTTTCGTTTCTCATGGCACCCCATGGGTGACGAGATTCGCGAACGCCACTTCAATGCGGAGCACTTCAGCCGGTTCCGGCGCCGGCTGGATGCCGAGACTGACCTGGTGGCGGAACTCTTCCACGACAACAGGCTCAGCCGACGTGGTGACATCGTCGGTTTCGAACTCGAGGCCTGGATCGTCGATGCAGACGGCCAACCCCACGCCCAGAACCAGCAACTGATCGAACACGTCGGCAATCCGCTTGTCGTTCCCGAACTCGCCGCGTTCAACGTCGAACTGAACGGCTCGCCGACCGCTTTGTCGGGCAACGTCTTCTCGCGGATCGACGACGAACTGAGTGCCACCTGGGCCATGTGCCGGCAGGGCGCCGCGGACCTCGGCTGCCGGCTGGTCACCGTCGGCATCCTACCGACGATCCGCCCCGACCTACTGAATTCCAACTACATGTCGGCAATGGTGCGCTACCAGGCGTTGAACGACCGCGTTCTGGCGTTGCGGGACGGTGCACCGCTGCACATCCGCATCACCACCGGCGACGGTCTCGACATGATGCACGACGACGTGATGCTCGAGGCGGCTACCACGTCCTTCCAGATCCACCTGCAATGCAAGCCCGAGCGTGCGGTGCGCGACTTCAACGCCGCCATCGTGGCGTCCGCGCCGATGGTCGCCCTCGCCGCGAATTCCCCGTTCCTGTTCGGCCGGTCGCTATGGGAGGAGACCCGAATTCCCCTGTTCGAACAAGCCGTGTCGGCGGGTCCCCGGGCACCGGCGCGGGTCACGTTCGGCACCGGCTATGCCCAATCGTCCCTCGTCGAGATCTTCCGCGAAAACCAGAGCG
This sequence comes from Gammaproteobacteria bacterium, assembly GCA_028819775.1. Next base: position 1,550 of record JAPPKV010000020.1, read on the forward strand.
AACACGTCATTCTGCTGCCCTTCGTGCAAGCGGACGAACCGCCCCACAAGTACGCCCATGTTCGGTTTCAGAACGGCACGGTGTGGCGTTGGAACCGGCCGCTGCTCGGTTTCGACTTCGATGGCCAACCCCATCTGCGCATCGAGCATCGGGTGGTGCCCGCGGGTCCCACGATTCACGACTGCGTCGCCAACGCCGCCGCCTGGCTCGGCATGGTCCGCGGCCTCGTGGACCGGGACGATCCCATCGAGACCCGGATCGGCTTCGAGACCGCGAGGAACAACTTCTACGAGGCCGCGAAGCACGGGCTGGACGCGTCGCTCAACTGGGTGGACGGCGTCGAACTCTCGGCGCGCGAGCTACTTGCGGACCAGTTGCTGCCGCTCGCCGCCGATGCGCTGGGCAAGCTCGATATTCCCGATGCTGAGATCCAACGCTACGTCGGCACGGCGCAGACCCGGGTGGAACGCAACCGCACGGGGGCACGTTGGCAGCGTGCCTGGGTCGCCAAGCACGGCACCGACTGGGCAGCACTGACCCGCGCCTACGCCGACGCCCAGGACAGCGGCGAACCGGTGCACGAGTGGCCCGTGTGAACGCGGCCGCTCCGCGGTCGCGTTCGCCCGGTAGAGGGCCGACATGCAAACAACCGGGATCCGGTTTGTGCCGAGATTCGTGCAAAGGAAGCCTATGCGCCTGAACATCGCCTCGGCGCTGCCGGATTCGCTGGCCGACGTTCCGGCCACGGCGCTCGCCGACGAGCTGGGCGGCCCGACGCTATTCGATCTGCGCAAGCCCAAGGCGCCACCGTTGGTCGTGTCGGTGCTGCTGCACGGCAACGAGGTCTCCGGCTGGGATGCCGTTCGTGGGCTTCTTTACGAGTTTCGCAGCATCTCCTCGCTGTTGTTTCTCGCCAACCTCGATGCGGCAAGGGAAGGTGTTCGCGCACTACCCAATCAGGAGGACTTCAATCGCGTCTGGGAAGGCGGCGAGACCAGCGAGGCGGCGGTGGCCGCGGAGGTCAC
>JAPPKV010000184.1 GCA_028819775.1 Gammaproteobacteria bacterium
CCACTGGCAGGTCGGGACCTGGTGTTCGATGTGACCATCCTCGGGGTGGAAGCCGCCTAGGGAAGATCCCTCGTGCCGTGCCTGGAGAGGACGGCCGTGCATCCATACAGACCCCCTAGAACCCGGACCACCGCGTGCCCTCGACGGCAGCGTGCGTTTTCGCTGATCGAGATCCTGGTCGTGCTGGCCGTCGTCGCGGTCTTGTTGGCGGTGGCGGTACCCGTCTACAACGGCTACAGCGTGCGCGCCTACCGGACGCAGGTCCAGGCGGATCTGCTGCGCTGCGCCCAGGGAATGGAACGGCACGCGGCAGCGACCATGGGCTATGGCAACGCCGTCGACGTGGACGGCGACGGACGGGGGGACCAGTCCACCGGCCCGGTGTCCGAGAACCTGTGCAGGGTCGCCTCGACCCACTACCGAATCTCGGTGCAAACCGCGGATGCCGCTCACTTCGTGCTGCGCGCGGAAGCGGTTGGCGCGACGAGTCCTGTTGCCGCCGACGGTGCCTTGGAACTCGACGCAGCCGGCGAGCGGCGCTGGGACCGCAACGACGACGGCGACTTCGCCGACGACGGCGAGCGCGGCTGGGGTTCATGATGCCCCGCGGCCATTCTTGGCGAGGGGCAGGCCCTCCGCGCTCCCGGGCTGAAGGCTCCTCACTAACTGAGCTACTGGTCGCCATCCTCGTGATCGGCCTGGGTGCACTGGGTGCTGCCGGCCTGCAGTTGGCCAGCTCGAAGAACACTCGAAGCGCGCTGGAGGCAACGACGGCGGTAATCCTCGCACAGGACATGGCCGAGCGACTCCTCGCCAACCCGGGGGGTACGTATGTCGGTGTGGCCGACGGCACCGCGCCGGCTGGATTCGTGGACTGTCTGGGCGCGAACTGCATGCCGCCCGAACTGGCTTCCTTCGACGTCACTGTGTGGAAATGTTCACTCGGTCGTTGGCGGACCGACGGTGCGTGCCGGGAAGCCCGGGCGGCCGGGGCGCTTCCCCCCGAGGAACAGCAACCGGGCCTGCCGATGGGGGACGGCGCGATCGACTGGGGCGCGAACGGCGAGTTCACGGTCAGCGTGACTTGGCAGAATGCAGGCCAGCGGCGCGTGGCCCTGCCGGGGCGTCGGTAGCGAGGATGGGCAAGTGACTCGAAGCCAGGTGCCACAGGAGCCGTGCCGCCCTGGCAGCAGGCTGCTCGGTTTCTCGCTCCTCGAACTGCTGATCGCTGCGGCGCTCGGCGTCCTTTTGATCGCGGCGGTCGTGCAACTGTTCGCGGGGAGCAGCCGGGGCAATGCGGCCCTGGCTGGGCAGGCGCTCCTGCAGGAGTCCGCCCGACACGCCGTCGCCCTGTTGTCCCGCTCGGCACGCAACGCGGGCTACCTCGGGTGCGGCGGAAGGGACGGTCTGGTGAACGCCCTGAACGGCACATGGCGGGAGCTCGTCGAATTCGACGTGTCTCGACCGGTCGAAGGATTCGACGGCCAGGGCACGAACTGGAACCCCGACATCGGGATTCTCCCGACCATCGGAGGGCCAGCCCCCGCGTTCGCCGGCAACCGTATTGATCCCGACGGACTGCGACCGGGCAGCGATGTCGTCGTGTTCCGCGGGCTCGAAGCTCCCGGTCGGCCACTTGCCCGTCCCCTGTCGACGATCCTGGATCCGGTTACAGGCGAGGGCGAGGATCCCCTGGTACCGGTCGACGGTGGGTTCGCCTTCGAAACGGACGGCTTCGTCGCGATTAGCGACTGCAGGCAATCCGCCCTGTTCCGAATCGGCACGATCAGCACCATCGGACGGGTCGCGACATTGTCCCGCCCGTCGGCGGCTGGTCCGTTCTGGAATCGAGCCAGGCATTCGTTGTCGCGTGACGACCAACCGTTCGGCGGTGGGGTGGGCCCGGAGGGCGCCGCTGTCGGGCGGGTGGTCACCGAGATCTATTTCGTTGCCCGGGGCGCGGGCCTTAACAACCGCGGCGAGAGCGTGTGGTCGCTGTGGCGGAAGACCGCTGCGGGCCGGCCCGCCGAACTGGTGCAGGGCGTGGACGACCTGCAGGTGTTGTTCGGCGTCGATCTCACGCCCGGGAATGGAATCGACTCGCCGGACCGCTACCTGCCGCCCGGGCAGGTGGGTGCCAATCCGGTCAGGACCGTTCACTTCGTTGCCACCGTGTCGAGCGTGGACGCGGTCACGGCGGACGAGCGGGTGTTGCGACGGAGCTTTGCGTGGACCGTGGCGTTGCGAAACGGTTGAGTGAGGGGCCACTCGGGCCGGCCAGCCAGGGCGGGGCGGTGCTGTTCCTGGGCTTGGCGCTGTTGTTGGCCATCACGGCGGGAGCGTTGTCGGCGGCGCAGACGACGGGCCTCGAACTTCGGATGTCGCGCAACAGTCATGACGCCGCGCTGGCGCTCCGCGCCGCGGATGCAGCGCTCGCCGAAGCCGAGGCATGGCTCGAGACCGACGGCGATCCAGCCGATCCTCGCGTGTACGCGGGGGGTACGCGCTACGGGGAGGGCGCGGCCTGGCGGGACCAGACCGTATGGGCCGCTCACGGCCAGACTGCCGGGATGC
>JAPPKV010000159.1 GCA_028819775.1 Gammaproteobacteria bacterium
CCACGCCGAGCGGATTGTCTTCGGCGACCCGGTCGTGTTCGTCTCCCGTCACCCTAACCGCCGTGTGGTCCTGCCCCGGGCCGCCTCCCCGCGAGACCTGGACGTTTGGATTGACGAGCGTGCGGCGATACCAGGCGCGCGGCCAATGGTTGACCGCGACGTAGACCTTGCCGTCGCTGGCAAGCTCGGTCAGCACCCGGTCGTACGTGTTGCCGTCTTCGTCGGTGGTGGTGATGGTCAGCGAACCCGGCGGTTCGGGCTGGAAGTAGCCGAGCAGAGATTCGAACAAGACCACGATCGCCACGTAGACGACGAGGGCGATGCCTAGGATCTTCACTACCTTCATGGACTCCCCCTGATACGAGTGTGCGGATTGGCCCGTGCGACGCCGCGTAGCGGTCGCGTCGTCGTATACTCGCGCGCTTTCGTCGCCATCCTCAACAACCGGAGGCCCAATGTCCACTTCCCTCTACGACGCCACCGTCGGCACCTATCAACAGATTCTTCCCGCAGTCGAAGGGGTACTCGACAAGGGCCGCGCCCATTGCGAGGAGAACGGCATCGACCTCGACGACGTCATCGCCATGCAGTTGATCGACGACATGCTGCCGTTCCGCTTCCAGGTCATCTCCGTCGCCCACCACTCTCTCGGGGCGCTGAAGGGCGTCGAAGCGGGCGTCTTCTCGCCACCGCCATCGCTCGATCTCGACTACGCCGGTCTGCAGGGACTCGTAGCGGACGCACGCGAAGGCGTCGCCGCATACACCCGCGAGCAGGTCGAAGGCTTCGAGGGCGACCCCATGGAGTTCCGCATGGGCAGCCTCGTCATGCCCTTCAAGGCGGAGGATTTCCTGCTGACGTTCTCGCTGCCGAACTTCTACTTCCACGCCACCACGACCTACGACATGCTGCGCATGAAAGGCACGCAGATCGGCAAGCGGGACTTCATGGGGCGGCCGCGGTTGAACCGCTGAAGAGGCCCCTCAACCCCACGCGAGACCGTCGTCACGCTCGCTTGACAGGCCACTCGATATGACTATGGTTGTGACCATGGTTCTTCTCGTTAGGTGAATCACATGGAAACCATCAAGGCTTCGGAGTTCAAGGCCAAATGCCTCGGTCTGATGGACGAAGTGGCCCGCACGGGTGACTCGATCGTGATCACGAAGAACGGCAAACCTGTCGCCATGCTGGCACCGTACGGCAAGAAGCGCGCGTCTCTGGCAGGCTTGCACCGCGGTTCCATAGAGATTCTGGGGGACATCGTCTCGCCCCTCGACGAGCCGTGGGAGGCGGACCCGTGATCCTCATCGACACCCACGTGCTCGTCTGGCTCGATCAGGACGACCCCAAACTCGGCACGCGATGTCGAAGGGCAATAGACCAGGCCCTAGCCGATGATGCACTCGTGGTGTCGTCGATCAGCTTCTGGGAAGTCGCGATGCTCGTCGCCAAACAACGACTGGCAATGGACATCGCGCTGCCTGACTGGCGCCGGGATCTGATAGCGGGAGGGATTCGCGAATCGCCGATTGATGGCCGGATCGGCCTCTTGGCCGCAGACCTGAAGCTACATCGGGATCCAGCCGACCGCCTCATCGCGGCTACGGCAGCGATCAACGAAGCGACACTGGCGACTGCGGATCAGCGTCTGCTGACGTGGCGAACGAATGTCGAGAGGCTCGACGCGTCCCGATGACGGGTTGAACATCGCGCTAGGCGATGCCCTTCGCCGCAGCAACCAATTCACTGATCGTGTCCGCGAGCAGTGCTTCGCCACCGGCTTGCCAGCCGAGATCCTGAAGACCAGCGGTGCGCATCGGGTTGCGCAGCGGATTCGTCGCGACCGGCTGCAGTTCGCGCTGAATGCCGAGCCGTGAGGCCAACTCCGCCATGACATCGCGCGTGTCGATGGTCAGATCCGAACAGTTGAACGCGCGTCCGCAGACAACGTCGGCTGGTGCTGTCAGCAAGATCCAAACGGCCGCCGCCACGTCGCGACCGTGGACCTCCGTTGCCAGGCGGGCTTCCGGCAGGCGTCCGCCGCGAACGAGAATGAGCGCAAGGTCCAGCCACTTGGTTCGTTCCAAGGGATAGGCGACCCCGTAAACGCCCGTGGGCCGCAAACCGCAGAAGCAAACTCCGTCGACGGCAGCAAACGCGCTTGCGTGGGCCTCCAAGGCGAGCTTGAGGGCTCCGTAGTGAGTGTCCGGCACGGGACGGGTGTCGTCGTCGACCCAGGAACCCGGCCCAGACTGCTGCCCGAACACCGCTCGGCTGGACATCAGCACCAGCCGGCTGACGCCTGCCTCACGCGCCTTGAGCATCAACTCCATGCCGCCCTGGAGGTTCGCTCGCCAGAATGCCGGCAAGTCGTCGCCCTCGCCGCCGCGATAGCGGCTGCGGACGTGTTCGTAGGCGCAGTGCACGACAGCGTCCGCACCTTCGACGAGCCCGTAGAGCGCCGAGGAATCGGTCATGCCGCCAACGACCCACTCGACGCCCGGCGGCAATTCGCGTCGATCCGATGTTGGACGGACCAGCGCTCGGATTCGGGCGCCTTCCCTA
>JAPPKV010000134.1:0-13959 GCA_028819775.1 Gammaproteobacteria bacterium
CTCCTGCGCGAGCGGCTCGCCCGGCGACTGGTCCCGGGTCGGCAAGCACACCGTGCCCGGGGGGCTGGCGCCGCCGGACCAGGCCTCGTTCGACGCCCGCTACGTCGGCAAGCGGTTGCTTACCGGCGATGACGCCTACTCCTTGGACATCGTTTCAGCTGGCCGCTTCCGCGAAAACATCGGCGGTGCCTCCTATCCGGGCGGCTACGCCTACCGGAACACCGGGCCGAACGCCGCGCGGGTCGAGCTCAACTACGACGACGGCGACCGATGCACATTGGACGTGACCTTCGAGCGAGAGACATCCGGAACTGCGGACTGGTCGTGCAATGACGGCACACGGGGCACGGCGAATTGGCGTGTTGTGGACATCCCTTCCGGCGGCGGAGGCGGGGGTGGCGGGGGCACGGACTCCTACTGCCGCGACGACGACGTCGAACCCGGCGACCAGTGCGACATCTACAACACCAGCTATTACTTCGAGGTACGATCAGACGGGCGAGGATGCGCCAACCTGTTCGGCAGTCCGGCTTGTGCTTCGCAAGACTTGCGGCAACAGAGTGGCAGCACGTTGATTGATGCCAGCCGCAATGCTGACAACAGCTGGACCATCGACGACGTCGAGCCTGAACCGGAGGATTAGCTGCGGCTATGGATGCTGAAGAAAGAAGCCTTAGCCAGCGCCTGATCTTCAACTCCAATAGGCATCTGAACTCGGGTCAATCGATCTTCGGTCTCTTTGCGGCAGCGCTCGCGCTACTTGCTTCGACGCTCGCCTCCGCCGAGGACGCGCCCAAGGTTCTGTGGGCAACTTACGATCCTCCAGTGGTTCGCAGCGACCATTCAGGCCCCGTGTCGGTGGAGTTTGTCCTGGCTGGCGACGTTCCTGAGGTGTACTTCCACCCCAGCGCCAATGTTCCGCAAGATCCGCAAAGATGGGTGAGAGACGATACGCAGGTTCTACGCGGGGAACTGGTCAGCGTCTTCCGGCAGACGATCGACAAGTTCGTCGTCGCCGATATACATCCGTTTGGGATCAGGAAAGCGGACTATCTTGAGCCGTGGCACTTCGGCGGTGTGCCGCTGGGCCATGTGGACCCTAGTCGTGACTTTCGCCCGGAGCCGTGGGATGTTGCTCCCATACGCGTCCCCCGGGTGCCGATGAACTTACCGCGGTCTAGGGTAGAACAAGTCGCTGCCGACATGCAGTACTCCAGCCATCTGGTGAACCTCGCGATCCCGAGTTTCGGAGATGGCCTAGCCGGGGGTTCCTGGTATGATCTCCGCGAAGTTGCCCGCCTCTTCTATCTCTACTTCGGCGACGACTATCAGACCATTGCTGTGCTGCCCGGCGCTCCGGGGAATGCCACATCGGCTTACCACGTTACGGTCAAGAACCCGATCTCCGGCCTCGGCTCGGCGGTCATGGACGAATCGCTGGACTATGGCAGTCACGGACGACTACGTAGCATGCATGTCTATCTCCCCTCTGGCTACGGCCAAGGCTACGTCGTTCTCCATGAGATGGCTCACCAATGGTGGGACTTTTGGGACTGGGAAAGCGTTACCGGGATCGACGACCTCACGGACGGCATTCACGGCCCGACTGTCATGTGGCCCGACCAAGGGTTCAGTGCCCGCATCGTTCGCACGGAAACTGGTTGGACTTGCGAAACGCCACCGAGGCACGACGAGGTGCGGTATATGAAGAACCCGATGACACTGTACAAGATGGGCCACATCGGGCCGGATGAGGTCCCGGAGATGATCGTCTGGGAGGACCAGTCAAACTGCCCGACGCCGGACGCACCGTATCGGACTGTCCACCTCGACGACTTCATCGCGAGACATGGCGTCCGCGATGGGCCTGTCGAGGGCCATTCGTGGCGGATGGCCACTGTAGTGGTGACGCGAGATCGGTTGCTTTCCGATCAGCTGATGAGCGCTTACAATTTCATCGCGGCGCGGGCATCGGCACAAAGGGGATACGGTCGTAACCCATCGTTCTGCGAGGCTACTGATGGCCGCATGCGTCTTCAAACCCACGTACGGCCCCAGATTGGGCAACTCATCGATCCACCGATGCCAGTTGAGGAAATGCCGTTCATTCCAATTGACGAGACGGAGGTCCCCGGCGTCCGATTCGATTCGCCTCTGGCAACACGCATTGTTGTCGGCGCGGAGGTTGTCGTTAGCGGGCGGGTCGAAGAGTGGGCTCAAGATCTTGGGCGTGTTTGCGCGAGATGGTTGAGAATGCGGGATCACTTAAGTAAAGAGACTTGCGTCGAGTTGTCGGCCGGAGACCGATTTCGCTTCGAGTGGGAGCCTTTTGGCGCGCAAGATGTCGGCGAGTACATGCTGGGATTGTCTGGATTCGCGGATGTGCCTATCGAGTTAGGCCATTTCTCCGTAGTCGGGCTCGTACAGCGCGGGATACTGACCTCGGACGCCGGCAAAGTAGTCGTTGACCCGCATTGTGGCTTCGCCGGCTCGGTGCGCAACGCGCAATAGGGAACCACCAGCCGCTATGGAGGCAACACCTTGACCCGCGGCGTCCGGCTGTACCTAGTTGTGCTGATGGTTTGCCACGGGCATGCCGTTGCCTCCGCCCCGGTCGTTGCCGCAGGTAACCTTCGCCTGACAGGCGATAGCGCGGTGGCGATGCCGGGCTCGGCGGGTGCTGCCGCCACGCACGGTGCGCACGCGATCCCCTACTTCCCCAGCGCTGCGGACGCCTTGGGGCGCCAGGGCTTCGCGCGCATCGTCAACCTGTCCAACCGGGACGGCGAGGCCTCGATCACCGCGTTCGACGATTCGGGCCGCCGGCATGGCCCGGTCACCCTGACCCTCGACGCCCTGGAGACCGTGCACCTCAACTCAGGCGACCTTGAGGACGGCAACGCCGGCAAGGGGCTCGCCGCCGGCGTCGGGCGCCCCACCGAGGGCGACTGGCGGCTTGAGCTGACCAGCGCCCTGGACCTCAAGGTCCTGTCGTACATCCGCACCTCCGACGGCTTCGTGACTTCGATGCACGACCTGGCCCCAAACGATGCCAACAGCCACGAGGTCGCGTTCTTCAACCCCGGCAGCAACTTCCGCCAGGAGAGCCTGCTGCGCATCGTGAACCCAGGCGACGGCACGGCGTCGGTCTCCATCCGCGGCGTGGATGACAAGGGGGCGGCGGCGCCCGGCGGCACGGTGCGGCTCTCCATTCCGCCGCGGGCGGCGCGCACCTACAGCGCGGCGCAGCTTGAGAGCGGCGCACCGGTTTTCACTGGCAGGCTGGGCGACGGCGCGGGCAAGTGGCGCCTGACGGTGGAGGCGGATGCGCCGATCCGGGTGATGAGCCTGCTGGCGACGCCCACCGGGCACCTGACCAACCTGTCAACGGCCCCGGGCGGGGCGGTCGGCGAGCCGTCGGGTGATCGGCTTCCGGCCCCAACGATCGAGGTGACCGGTGACCGGGAGTTCAAGTTTAGCTGGAAGTGGTCCGGCGAGGGCGGCGAGACCTACGCCTTCGACTACGGGCCGCGCTTTAACGGGGGCGACTGGGGTGAGGATTGCGCGAGCGTCTCCTACAGCCAGACCTTCGAAGACACCCTCACGGCAGAGTACACGACCAACGCCGACCTTGTCGCGGGCACTGTCATCGAGGCTCGCTACCGCTACCGCAACGGCTCCTCCTGCGCGAGCGGCTCGCCCGGCGACTAGTCCGAGGTCGGCAAGCACACCGTGGCCGGGGGCGGCGGCGGGACCCAGGCGCCCGACCTGGTGGTCGAGTCGGCGTCGGTGGACGACAGTACGCCGGACACAGGCGACTCGTTCACCCTCAAAGCAACCGTGCGAAACCGCGGCGACGGACGGGCAGGCGCCACCACCCTGCGCTACTACCGGTCGTCGAACTCAACCATCACCGCCAACGACACCGAGGTCGGCACGGACGCCGTGGGCGGCCTCGCGGCGTCCGCGACCAGCCCTGAGTCCATATCGCTGACCGCGCCCTCCACTGCGGGCACCTACTACTACGGTGCCTGCGTTGACTCGGTGTCGGGGGAGTCAAGCACCGCCAACAACTGCTCCGACGGCGTCAGGGTCGAAGTTTCCGACGGCGGCGGTGGCGGTACGGATTCTTGCACCTTGGATCTACGACGCAGCGTTCGGGCTGGCGGCGTGGAGCGCGTCACGTTCGTACCGTCCGACGCGGCACCTGCCGAGGTGGGCACGACCGAGACGCCGGTCGTAGTGTCCGGAGGAATGGACGCCGGGCTCGACCACGACATCTACCGGGTGACGCTCGACGAAAGGAGCCGGCTTCTGGTTCTCGGAACGGGCGACCTCGACACGGAAGCGGTTGTCGTGACCGGCCAATGTGCAGAAGTCGGATCCGTCGCCCGTGACGTCGGCTCGCTCCCGGATGCCGATCCAAACGACCGCAACTTCCTCGTGAGCGCCGACCTCGACACGGGAACATACTACGTCGTGGTCTTCGAGTGGGCATCGCGCCGGGGTGACTACGGTCTCGAATTCGCTCTCGGCGACGAGGTGAGCCAGACACCCGTCGTCGACGCAATCTCCGACCGAGAGGTCTCGCTCGGTGACACGGCGACCATCTTCGCACCCGTCGAGGACAACGACGGCGACATAAGTCATGTGACCCCATTCGCGGAGGATCCCGACACGATCCGTGCGTGGGTACGCCTACGGTCGGGTGTCTGGCAGCTTGTGCTGAATCCGGTCGCGGCGGGAACCACGACGGTTCACGTGTTGGCGACCGACCGGCGAGGTCAGGTGGGACTCACCAGCTTCAACGCTGCCGTGCCTGCGTCCACGTCGCCGGCTCCCGAAGTTGCTTCCGGCGACACCGATGGCCGGTTGACGGTCACCTTCGAAGCGTCCCTAGGAGCGCGCGAGAGGCGCGCATACGACCTGCAGCTCCGAGGCAACAAACCCCAGTTGCCGTGGCAGGGCGTCGGATGCGTGGAGTTCGAGAACTCCTCCTCCGGCCGTGTGACGAAGGAACTGACGTTCGTGGTCGACGGGCTCCCCCATGGTCTGCCGGCGGACGCCCGCTACCGTTCGCGCGAGTCCGCGTCCTGCGGCACCGGCAATCCGGTTCCATGGTCTGCGCCCGGATCGGGCACCATCGCGGGAACGCCGGTCAACGAACCACCGGCGTTCGACGATGCCGAAGCCGTCGAACGCGAGATCGACGAGAACGCGGGCGGCGGGCTCGACGCGGGTGCGCCGGTCGTCGCGCGCGACCCCGACGGCATCCGCGACGAACTCACCTACAGCCTTGGAGGACCGGACGCGGACAGCTTCGACATCGTCCCCGGCACGGGACAGATCCGTACGCGCCAGGACGCCGACTACGACTACGAGACCAAGTCCGAGTACCGTGTCGACGTGGAAGCCCTCGACGTCTTCGGCGAGAAGGATCGGACCCCCGTCACCATTGCCGTGCGCGATCTCAAGGCGAACTGTGCGACGCCGGAAGACGTTCGGCTCAACGCCGGCGACGGACGTCTCTGGGCGCGATGGAACCCGGTGGCGCAGGATGCCGGACTGGCGGCGATCCTGGGATACGAGATCGAGTACCGTGCCGGCACGACCGGCAGTTGGACCAGACTGACGGTGAGCGGCCAAGGCGGCGGGTTCATCGAAATTCCAGGCCTCTTAAACGATCTCGCCTACTGGGTGCGCGTGCGGCCCGCTGGCGATGAGTCGGCCTGCGTCTGGTCGCCGCTGGTCGAGGGTACGCCGACGACGGATCGGGCACCCCGCAACTTGCGCGATTTCAACGACCGCTTCCTCCCGCACGACCGCCTGGGCGACTGGTCGTTCCCCGTCCCGGGCCGATGTGCCGAGCACCGCGACGAACAGATCGACTGCTCCTACGAGTACGAGAAAACGGGTCCTCACCGAGGCACGATCACCTTGGAGTACGACGACGGGCGGCCGGGCTGCGCGGTGGGTCTTCTGTTTTCGTCGCTCACCGCCGGTTCCTTCCTGGACGAGTGTGGCGGCGCGGGCGTGGCGGGCGTGGAAGTGCCCTTCAAGATTGAACAGCCACCCGAATCCAGCCTTGCGCCGCAGAGCCGATCGGAATTCGACAGGCTGGTGTTCGGCAACAACTCCGTGTTGCCGGGATTTCACTTCGGTCAATACTGCTCAGGTAGTCCGCTCTGCAACAGGATCAAGCGAAACGGCAAGCCTGCCGGGGAGCCTGTGCATCCTGGGTTGGTCTACTACTCCGCCGCCGACGGCGCATCGCAGACCAGAGGGCGCTATTGGTATGAGGCCACGGGGCTCGCGACGGGCCGGCTTGAAGTTGAGATCATTCAGGGTGGCCATTGCATCGTTTGGGGTGACCGAGGTTGCGTGGATTGGGAAGAAGGCGACAAGCTGCGCTTTCAGTTCGACCTGAAATTTGAAGGGGCCGATGCCGCGTCGTTCACCCTTACGGTTTATCGCAACGGGATTGAGATTAGTTCTGACTCCGGAATCCTGGACTTTCAGAAGGATAGTCCCAGAAACCGGCTCCCGAGAGAATTAGTGCCTCCACGGTCGCCGCCCCAAGCCGAAGGTCGGGACCATTCCGATGTGACGGTGGTCGCGCCGACCACAACACCGGCGATTACCGGAGACGCCCTACAGTCTCTCCTCGTGCGCGACTCGGGCGTCCAACCGATAGGCTACCGCCCCGGCGATTGGCTGGAGCCCAAGGACGGCAGCAACCAACGGATGATGATCGTCGGGGTGGACCATGGGACCTCTGGGGTCGCTTTCTCCCCAAAACGGTCTTCATCAGGCTTCCGACCTGTTGCAGCAGTCAACGCCGAGCCCGAGTTCATTCGGCTGGCGGTTGTCTGCATGCAGCAGGACAACGCCATTCCGGTGCGGGGCTCAAGTTCTTCTCGCGGCCAAAGATGGCCAGCGGGCCTGTGCAGGCCTGTCAGCGCGACTGCGTGCTAGCGGACGGCAAGGCGATTCAGGCTTGCGTCTGGGATTGTGAAGCCAGCGATGCCGGTGCTGGGAACGCCGCGTCGGCGAAGCCCGCCCCGCTGCCCCGGCTCATTCAGGCTGGTTTGCTGCCGCATAAGCCATTGGGTGCCTTGCGGACCGTACGGGATCGGCCTGCCTTTCTTGTCAATCCCGGCGATACCCTAACGGTGAGCAAATAGAAGTGTTTTGTGGCCTAATGATCAACGTCATGCAGCCGGAGCCGAAGCATTGAACAGGTTGATCACGAGCCTTGGTTTTGGAGTGGTGCGGCCCGGCAGCTTGATCGCCGCGTGGTCCTTGGAGGCGCTGGTTCCATGGGCCATCGGGGTCGGTGCGTTGCTGATCGCCGGATCGACGTCCGTTCACGGCCAGGGCAAGGAGCCCATTTCGGCAGGGATGGAGGACGCGATCCTTGCAGGAAACATCCAGGGGGTGCGGGCGTTGATCGACGCCGGGGCGGAAGTGGAGGACCCGGCGCTTCTCTCGTTCGCGGTCGTGAAGGGCGGCGTCGAAGTCGTCAAGTTGTTGGTTGACGCTGGCGCCAAGATTAACGCTGCCATGCCGGTCCCGCCGGAGCAGGAGGATGGCTTGCGCAAAGTCTTCGGCCCCAGCACTGAAGTCGTGGGTGGAACGGCCCTTTCGGTTGCGGCCCTGATGGGGCGTCTCGAAGCCGCGGAGTTTTTGCTTGACAGGGGCGCCGATCCGAATGTTGTCACGGTCTCGGGAACTCCTGTTGGAATGGCCGCCACGCGTGGGTATATCGACGTCTTAAAGGTCTTGATCGAAGGAGGCGGGGATGCTTCCGGTCGCCCGCTTGCCGGCACTGCTGCAGTGATGTTCTCGCCGCTGCTAGGCGCGGCAAAGGCCGGTCACGTTGGTGCCGTGGAGCTTTTGCTCAGATCCGGCGGCTACCCCTGCCCCGAAGGCTCCTCCTTCACGATGGGCGACATCGTGTTTCCAGCCACCTTGAAGGGGCATTTGGCCGTAGCTGGAGGCCAGGACGTGAGCGCGTTAGTGGACCGCGCTCGAGAAGCCTGTGGCCAGTGATCTTGGATGCGCCGGCAAACAGCAATCAGTGGCGTCATGGCCAGTGAGCGGCGTCGGCACTTCGTCCAACCCATCAGCCAGCGGCGCACGGACATGCATTCTGCTCGACGGTACTGCCGCGGGTTAGTCCGCAAGCCGCTCCTCTTTGCCTTGGCGGCGCTGGTTGCAGCGACAGCCGTTTTGATCCACCACTGGCAGCAAGGATCGCGAACCCTCGTTGACCAGACGCCGCCCGCCACTCCCGAAACCGAATGCATGGCGGCGGCGGTGGCCCGAATCGCGGCGGAAAGCCGCAACCCTGATACGCCGCCGCCCGTCGTGCGTGCGGCTCCTGTTCCGCAGCTAGGCAGCGGCACGCCCGCAGAGGACAGTTACGCAGCTACGCCCCCGGAGGGCTATTCGTTCGTCGGCTTCGACGGCGAGATGGCGAAAGCGCCGCTGGGCGTCCTTCGGGACAGTGCCCAAGTACGGGACGGCTTGGATTGGATAGGTGCGCCGACGGCTGTCGAGACGCTGGCGGCCCAGGCCGCCGCGCATGGGCGGGCGTGGTCGTTCGGCTGGATCCGGCTTGCAGCCGGTGCGCGCCAAGGCGATCTGGCACCGTTGCTGAAGAGTGCGGGCGCCGTGGTCGTCGGCGCCTCGGGAGGATTGCTCCGGGCAAGGCTGCCCGGCGACGAAACGCACCTTGCGGCCATCGCGCGCCTGCCGGGAGTGGGCGGCGTGGGCGCCATGCCGGCCGAAGCGCGGTTGCGGGCGTTCGACGGCCTGCAGGTGCCGGACCACGAACCCACACCCGTCTTCGTGACCCTGATGGAGGCCGACTCCGATGGCCGCTGGCGGCGCGAACTGTCTGCCCGCGGAGCCGTGGTGGGGCGCTACGATCCGGACGTCCGGGCCTACGAGGCGAACGTGACCCGCGACGTGCTCGATGCGCTTGGAACGGCTGACTTCGTGCTTGCCGTGGAGCCGGTCGGCACCGTCGAGGTGGCCCACGACACGGCGGTTCCGGTCATGGGCGCCGATGCCCTGCGCCTGTACCAAGGTTCGCCCGGGCTCTTCTCCGGCGTGGGCGGCGCCCCGGTGCCCATAGCCGTCATGGACACCGGGCTCAACATCAACCATCTGGACATCCCATCGAACCGGAGCAGCATCTGCGGCGCCAACTTCGTGTACTTCGATCCCTTGGTGGACGACGACGACCTCTGGGTGGATGCGGGCCTGCACGGAACCCACGTGACCGGCACGATCGCGGGAAACGGGACGGCGCAAAGGCGGTACGCGGGAATGGCGCCCCTCGTCCAGCACATTCGCTTCGCCAAGGTGTTGAGCCACATGGGTTTCGGAAATGACACTTTCATCCTCCGGGGGATGGACTTCCTCGGGCAGGCGACCGCGTGTCCGGAAGCGGGCTGGTCTCCCGATGCGGCCAAACCGTTGATCGTGAACATGAGCCTCTCCGCGACCTCGCGCATCTGGGAAGGCAGGACGCTGGGCGAGCGCAAGCTCGATTCGGTCGTCTGGAGTCAGCGCCAGCTCTACGTCGTTGCCCAGTCGAATGCGAACATTCACGGTTTCTCGAACTACGGCGCGGCGAAGAACTCACTGGCGGTGGGCGCAGTGCTCGACAGCGGCAGCCTGGCAGGATTCAGCAGCCACGGGCCCACGGCGGACGGGCGGCTGGCGCCGCAGGTCGTCGGTGCCGGCGTCGATGTCCGTTCGGCTGCGGGAGACGGCAGCCGCGAGGGATACCAAAGCTTCAGTGGCACTAGCATGGCGTCCCCCGCAGTGGCCGGTGTCGCCGCGTTGCTTATGGATGCGGTTCCGGCGCACCGGGAACGGCCGGCGCTGGCTAGGGCGCGGTTGATGGCGAGCGCCATCAGGCCGGATGCGTGGCTGGAGGACGGCGGCGTGTTCCCTACTGACAATTCGAATGGCCCAGGCCAACTTCAAATGCAGTACGGGCTCGGCAAGGTGTCGGCACGCGCCAGCGTTCTCAACCGGGACGCGCCTGACGGATGGATGAGCGGCAGCGCGGTCGTGGAACCCGAGGAGGGCGAGTACGGCTGGGTGGACATCGAGGTGCCCGAAGGCGCGAGCCGGCTCGACTTGGTGCTGACCTGGGACGAACCCCCGGCCGACACCATCGCCAGCGCCGTGCTGAACGATCTCGACCTTTGGCTCGACCGCGGTGGCGACTGCCGGGCCGAACCTTGTGGGGAGCGCTCGTCCACCTCCCGCGTGGACAACGTCGAGTGGATCGTCGTCCGCGACCCGGCGCCCGGAACCTATCGGGCGAAGGTTGCGGCATCGCGCGTCTGGACCGAGGCGCCCCGCGCCGCGCTGGCGTGGTCTGTAATCCGGGGCTCTTCAACGCCCGATATAGAGCTGTCGGTGGACAGGAACCTCTTGGCATTGGAGAGCGGCCATGAGGGGGAACTGAAGCTGAGCCTGACGGCCGACGGGTATGTCGCCGCCGGAACGCGGCTGACCTTTGATTGCCGCAGCTTGGACGGTGCCCGCTGCAACTCGGGCAGCCTGCGCATCTCCGCGGAACGCGAGGACGGCGTCACCCGAGAGGTGGAGGCGCTGGTTGGCGAATCCGTTGAGGTCGGAGAGCTGGGAGCGGACGAAACCTGGGAAGCGACGGTCGCCTTCGGGAATCTCGCGGAGGGCGAAACCGGCGCGTTTCGTCTTTACTTCAAGGCCAGCGCCTGGAATGCCAACGCGGCGGCGGCGTCCGTGCTGGTGCGTGCGGCGGGTGCCGGCGAGGCGGACGTGGCCGAAGCGTCCGCGCCGGCGAACGACCGATTCGCGAACGCGATGTCCATCGGGGGCGTCGAAGGTTCGGCGCAGGTTGACCTCGTTTGCGCCGTCGCCGAACCGGGGGAACCCGTGTTCACGGCTTGGGATGGGCGTCCGGCAGGTTCGGTCTGGTACTCGTGGACCGCGCCCTCGGACGACTGGGCCTCCTTCAGCGTAACGCCCCAAGGCGAGATCGGCCTGTGGGACCAAGCGCGGGTCGATGTCTTCCGCGGCGACCGGATCGCGGGCCTCAAGTCGGTCGGGTCAGGGGAGTGGGGGGTGCAGTTCTTCCCTCAATCGGGCCAGACCTATCTGATCCGGATAGGGCACATCGGCAGGGCCGTGCCTCTCGCGCTGAACTGGTCGGCCGGGCCGCGCCCCGTCAACGACGACTTGGCGGCCGCCAAGGTGCTGGAGGGCTCCAGCGGCAGCGTGGAGGGCACTAACGCGGGCGCCACGCTCGAACCCGACGAGTTCTTCGGCGATCTGGCGGCCAGCGTCTGGTACCGGTGGACGGCGCCGAGCGACGGCTCCTGGCAGTTCGAGTCCAGCGCCGCCGACCTGCGGGTGCTGGCATTCACCGGCGAGCACCTTTCGGAGTTGCGGCTGGTGTCGGGTTTCCCGTCCGAGCGGGCGGTGTTTCCGGCGCGCGGCGGGGACGGCTACTGGATCGCGGTGGCCTCGCAGGGCGCGGATGCCGCCGGGTTGACCTACGAACTGACGTGGGACAACCATGATCGCGCACCCGGCAACGACGATTTCGGCGGCGCGGAGGTGATTCCCGGCGAGGCATCGTCTTCGCATCGAGTGGACATTGACTCCGCAGCAACGGTGGAGCCAGGCGAGCCTCTTGGGAGCGGCATCCGCACGAAGTGGTGGACTTGGACCGCGCCATCCGACGGCCGCACCGTCTGGCGGATTGACGAGTTGACGCGCGAGACGACGGGCCCCCGGAATCGCCTGATGGTTTCGGTGTTCGAGGGCGAGACCTTGGACGATCTGCGACTGGTCGCGACCAATGGCGAAAGAATGGCCGTGGAATTCGCCTTCGACGCGGTCGGTGGTCAGCAGTACTGGATATCCGCAGGGCTGCCTAGGGGCGACCTGTGGGCGTTCAACGAACTCTTCATCCAAGCCAACGCAACGCTGGTGTGGGGCGCGGCACCCGAAAACGACGACGCGGCCGGAGCGGCGACGTTCGCTGGCGCGTCGGGGGCGGTCTCGGGCTCGAACGCCTTCGCGACCAACGCGCGCGGGGAGCGGAGCTTTGACATCGGGCGTTCGACCCTCTGGTACGCTTGGGAAGCGCCAGCGTCCGGCCTGTTCCGCTTCGCCGTGGACGGCGACGGAGGGCCTTGGGTGCTGACGGTTTATCGTGACGCGGCGGACGGATCGGGCCTTGGTCTCGTGGCGTCCAGCCGGGCATCTGGTGCGGACAATCTGAGTTTCCAAGTCAGCGCGGGGGTGCGCTACATGGTTGTTATCGGTTTGCGGGGAGGCGGGCGCGGCGGGGAGTTCACGTTGCGGTGGGAGCCGGCCGATCCTAGCCCGCCGCGCTACGTCCGGCGGCTGGCGGACGGAGACCGGGATTCCCGGGGCAATCCGGTTGAATTGCGCAATCCGGGCAGCCTTGCACTGGACGCCGGCGGCAAGGCGGCGTATCTGGCAACCGAGGTCGGCGTGCAGGTGCTCGAGCGGGGCCGGCCGACGGGCCAGCTCGACCACGCACAGTTGCTTGAGACGGATTTCGGCTTCTTCGGCCAGGACCATCTGCTGTGGAATGTCCATCGCAACCGCCTGCTCGCCGACCACGCCACGACAGGAAATTGGCAAGCGTTTGGGCTCATCGGAGCGGGGCCGGAACTGGAATACCTAGGGCAGTTGGGCGGCCACCCGGGATCAAACGCGCACGTCGTGCTGATGGACCGCACCGGCTCGGACCTGTATCGAATAGCAGCCTGGAGCGGTGCCCTCGGGCACTTCAGGGTGGAGGACGGCGCAATCAGAAAGGTCGCCGACCACGAACTTCACCAAGGATCCACGCCGGGCACTAAATGGGCGACGGCTGTGATGGCCAACGATGGGCGTCACATCTACGTCGCGACGGAGGATTTGTTGCAGGGGTTCGAACGCGATCCGGAGTCGGGCGCGCTCATGCGGGCGGACTTTGCAGAGGCCATCGAAAATTACAACACTCCCGCTCCCGTATTGGCGATCACCGACGACGACGCCTTCGTCTTTGTCGTTGAAGATGGTGACTCGATAACGGCGTTCTCCCTCCAGGATCGGCTGAACCCCCAAAAGCTGGCGACCTTGGAGCGATCCTCAGGCGGCGTCAACGGTTTGCGGAACACCTGCCGGTTTGCCGACGCCCGACCGGAGTCGGTGACTATCGACGTGTTCTGTGACGGCTTGGCCTTTGCGGTGCGCTGGGATTCCGAGAGCGGTGAGTTGAAGGGCACGGATTGGGCGCCCTCCCCGCGCCCCGACTTCGCTGCCCCCGTCGGATTCGCGGTCAGCCCCGACGATCGTCATCTTTATGTCGTGACGCGCAATGACGGCATCGTCACCTTTGTTCGGGATGGGGTTGACACCGCGAAGCCCACCGCGAGGCCCTCGGATTGACAAGGTAGCTATTAGTCGCTACTTTGCAGCCCATGCGATCAGTCGGAATCAAGGTGTTGAACAGCCGGTTGAGCGAGTATGTTCGGCTTGCAGCGTCTGGTGAGACGGTGCTCGTGACGGACCGCGACCGGGTGGTGGCGGAGCTGGGTCCGCTCAGCGAGGCCCGCAGTCCGATCCTCGCCGATGCATTCTTGGCCGAGGCGGTGCGATCGGGTGTGCTGAGTCCCCCGGCACTGGCCGCTTCCGGGCCGCCGCCGCGGCCAGCGCCTGTTGCCAGCCTGCAAGAGCTTCTCGCGGAACTTGACGAGCATCGAAGCGACCGGTGATTTACCTTGATACCTCCGTGGCTCTCGCGCAGCTATTGGCCGAGGACCGTCGGCCCGCGGATTCGCTCTGGAACGAGACCTTGGTTTCGAGTCGGCTTCTCGAATATGAGCTGTGGACGCCGTTGCACGCGCGCGGCCTCGCCGAGTCCCACGG
>JAPPKV010000134.1:13969-23585 GCA_028819775.1 Gammaproteobacteria bacterium
GTGTGTTTGGCGCACCTTATCATGGTTTGTTTTTCTGCGCCTATATAATTTTCGGGGGGGGCCCCCGGGCCGGCGGGGGGGGGCCCCGCCCGGCCCGGGGGGGGGCCCCCGCGCTGGCTGATTGGGCGGGTTGCCCTGCTGGAACTCGTCCCCACCGTTCTCGCCCGAGCGCTCGAAGCCTTTCCAGGATCAACGCCCTTGCGGACGCTTGACGCGCTGCATCTGGCGTCGTGCGCGTACTTGGTCGATCGCGGCCAGCGGGTTGCGCTTGCCAGTTACGATAAGCGCATGATCGCGGTCGCTCGGGCCATGGAGATTCCCCTCGCCGAGCTCGAAGTGGCTTAATGCGCTCTCCGAGTGAGAAGGAGGCGCCGCCATGAGTGCAAGCCGAATCACCAACGCTTCGGCGTTGGTCGCCGTACTGACCGCCTTCGTGGTTGGTGGTCTGGTCTCGCTGGCCATTCGGCCGCCGGGGGGCGAGGGGGCCGCGGACGACGGTCCGGCCACCGACGCGGCGGCTCAGCGCATCCACTGGCGTTTGCCCTTGTCCTTCCAGACCACCATGCCGGTGTTGGGCGACAACCCCATCTACGTCACCGAGATGCTGCGGGCGTCGTCGGCTGGCGCGGTCGATATCCGCATCTTCGAGCCCGGCGAGGTGGTGCCGGCCTTCGCCATCACCGAGGCGGTGCGGGAGGGCAAGGTGGAGGCGGGCTACACCTGGCTCGGTTACGACCAGGGGCGCATTCCTTCAGCGGCGCTGATCGCCGCGGTGCCGTTCGGCATGGAGCCTTGGGAATTCGCGGCTTGGTGGTTTGAAGGCGGTGGCCGCGCGCTCGGCGAGGCCTTGTACGCCAAGCAGAACATCCAGGTTGTCTTCTGCGGCCTGACTGGCCCGGAAACGGCGGGTTGGTTTCGCGAGCCGATCGAAAGCCTTGACGACGTGCGGGGGCTGAAGATCCGCTTTGCCGGCATCGGCGGCAAGGTGATGGAGCGGGCCGGCGCATCGGTCACCATGCTGCCCGGCGGCGAGATTTTCCAGGCGCTCGAGAAGGGCGCCATCGATGCCACGGAGTACGCCCTGCCCATCGTCGATCAGTCCTTGGGCTTTAATCGGGTGGCCTCCTACAACTACTATCCGGGCTGGCACCAGCCGTCCACCGCATCGCACATGGTGGTCAACCTGGACGTCTGGAACCAAACCGCCCCAGCGGACCAAAAGTTGATCGAAACCGCCTGCACGGCGGGGGTGCTGCGCAATCTCGCCCGCAGCGAGGCCTTGCAGGGGGAGATCATCGCGGGCTTTCCGGAAGTGGGTGTGCAAGCGCACACGCTGCCGGACGACGTGCTGCGTGAACTTGAGCGGGTGACCGAGGAAGTGCTCGAAGAGGAGGCAGCCAACGATGCGGACTTTGCCGCCATCCTGGAATCCCAGCAGCGCTTCCGCGCAAGCTACGCCCACTGGAAGGCCCGCGCCTACCTGCCGAGGGACTTTTGAGGCGTGGAGCTTCCCGCCACCCGCTTTTCCCGATTGGTCGATCCTTGGCTGGAACGCATCGGCCAGTGGACCTCTTGGCTTTGGGTGCTGCTGCTGGCGGTCATCGTCGCCAACGTGGTGCTGCGCTACGTCTTCGGCGAGGGGCGCATCGAGTTCGAGGAAGTGCAGTGGCACCTGTATGCCACCGGCTTCTTGTTGGGGCTCGGCTACGCGCTTAAGGCCGACGCCCACATCCGGGTGGACGTGCTGCACGAACGCTTTTCGCCCACCTTGGCGGCTTGGGTGGAGCTGTACGGCATCCTCCTGTTGCTGCTGCCGTTCATCGCCGTGGTGCTGATCTTCTCCGTGCCTTTCGTGCGCACCAGCTTCGCCTTTGGCGAGATTTCCTCATCCCCCGGTGGGCTGCCGTACCGCTGGGCCATCAAGGCGATGCTGCCGTTGGGCTTCCTGTTGCTGCTGGTGGCGGCCCTGTCGCGCTTGTCGCGGGTCTGGGCTTGGCTGTTCCTCGGCGCTGACGCTGCGCAGAAAGGAGCCCGCCGTGGCGCCGAATGAAGGGCTGGCGCTGCTCATGTTTGCCAGCTTCATCGGCTTGGTCTTCACCGGCTTTCCGGTGGCTTGGATTCTCGGCGGGCTGGCGGTGCTGTTCACGGCGCTGGCCATCGTCCTGAACCTGGACTTCAACTTCCCCTTCGCCATCGATTGGGGCTACACCTCGCTGGTGGTGGACCGCTCCTGGAACGTGATGGAGAATTGGGTGATGGTCGCCCTGCCCATGTTCATCTTCATGGGCCTGCTGCTCGACCGTTCCGGCATCGCCAACCAACTGATGGTGAGCTTCTCGCGCCTGTTCGGCGGGGTGCGCGGGGGATTGGCCATCACCGTCACCCTAATCGGCCTGCTGCTGGCGGCGACCACCGGCATCATCGGCGCCTCCGTGGTGCTGCTGGCGCTGTTGGGACTGCCGGTGATGCTCAACCAAGGCTACGACAAGGCGCTGGCGTCGGGCACGGTGTGCGCCGTCGGCACCTTGGGCATCCTCATTCCGCCGAGCATCATGCTGGTGCTGATGGCCGACCGCATGGCCATGAGCGTCGGCGACCTGTTTCTCGGCGCCGTCTTTCCCGGCGCCCTGCTCGGCGGGCTCTACGTCGCCTACTTGCTTGGCGTTGGGCTGTTGAAGCCGGATTCCGCCCCGGCTGGCGAGCGCGAAACCGTCAACTGGGCCACGGTGCGGGACCTGTTCGTCGCCATTCTGCCACCGGCGTTCTTGATCCTTGCGGTGCTCGGCAGCATTTTCCTAGGTCTGGCGACCCCCACGGAAGCCGCCGGGGTTGGCGCCGCCGGGGCGTTGCTGCTGGCCGTGCTGAAGCGCCGCTTGGATGGTCGGGTGCTCAAGGAGGTGCTCCATGAGACCACTCGCACCACGGCATTCATCTTTGGCGTGTTGCTGGGCGCCACGGCCTTCGCCTTGGTGCTGCGCGGCTTGGGCGGTGACGAATTGATCGAGCGCGCCCTGCTCAATCTGCCGTTCAGTCCGGCCGGCATCATCATCACCATCCTGTTCGCGACCTTCCTGCTCGGCTTTTTCCTCGACTGGATTGAACTCACGCTCATCATCCTGCCCTTGGTCTCTCCGGTGGTGGTCAACCTCGGCTTCGACCCGGTTTGGTTCACGGTGCTGTTCGCAGTCTGCCTGCAAACCAGCTTCCTAACCCCGCCGGTGGGATTCGCCATCTTCTACTTGAAGGGCGTGGCGCCGCCGGGCGTGGAGGTGCGCACCATCTACAAGGGTGTTGCGCCCTTCATCGTGCTGCAGGTGATCGGCTTGGTGATCATCTTCAACTGGGATGCCTTGGTGACTTGGCTGCCGGCCCAGGCCTACCGATAGGGCTAAGCGCAATCGGGGATACAATGAGTGCAACCCCCTTCCCGGACCGCACCATGCCCAGCTATGAAGTGACCGCCCGCAACCACTCCTCCGCCCATGAAAACCGCATTCACAGTGACGAGGTGGCGCAGCGATACGGCTTCAAGGGCGCCTTGGTGCCGGGCGTGGCCGTGTATGGGCATCTCACCCGGCCGCTGGCGGAGCGGTTTGGCGGGGACTTTCTGGGCCGCTCGATCGCGGCACTGAGGTTGATCAGATTGGCCATATTCAAGGTTGCGGCGTGACCCGCATCGCCGTGTTGGCTTCCCACGGCGGCTCCATTCTGCAAGCGGTGATGGACGCCTGCGCCAGCGGGGAGCTCAACGCCGAAGTGGTGGCCGTCATCAGCAACAACAGCGGCTCGATGGCCTTGCGCCGGGCCCGGGGCGCGGACATTGCCACGTGGCACCTCAGCAGCCGCACCCACCCGGAGCCGGAAGCCTTGGATGCCGTCATCTGCGCCACGTTGCAGCAGGCTCGGCCCGATTGGGTGTTGCTCGCCGGCTACATGAAGAAGCTGGGGCCGCAAACGCTCGATGCCTTCCAAGGCCGGATTCTCAACGTCCATCCGGCGTTGCTCCCCAAGCACGGCGGGCGCGGCTTCTATGGCCGCCGGGTGCATCAGGCAGTGGTGGACGCCGGCGATGCCGAGACCGGCGCCACCGTGCATTTGGTGGATGCGGATTACGACACCGGCCCGGTTCTTGCCCAGGTTCGAGTGCCGGTGCAAGCCGGGGACCGGGCTGAGGATGTTGAGCAGCGGGTGCAGCGTACCGAGCGGCAGTTGTTGGTGGACACCCTCGCTGGCCTCGTGGATGGACGGGTCAAAGCCGGTGGCGGCGCCCTATGATTCAAGCCTCACTAGTTTTCCTGATCGCGGGTCGAGGATGTCCCATGAATCAACACTTGCGCCCGACGCCCGCCCACTCGTTGGTCTAAGATATCGTGTCGTTTGTTTTGGAGTTTTGCCATGCCCCGTGACGTCATCGTTCCTGAGGAGGACCGCGCCAGCTACGACAACTTTCACTTTGCCCCGGCGGTGCGCGCCGGCGGCTTGGTGCTCCTATCCGGCCAGATTGGCGCCACCGGCGGCGGCGTGCCCGACAGCGCCGAGGATGAGTTCCGCCTCGCGTGGCAGGGCGTGGGCAGGGTCCTGGCAGCCGCGGGGCTGGGCTTTGAGGACGTGGTTGAGTTCACCACGTATCACGTGAACCTCCAGCGGCACCTCGGCACCTTCATGAAGGTGAAGGACGAATTCGTAAGTCAGCCTTGGCCCGCTTGGACCGCGATCGGCATCACGGAGTTGGCCATCCCCGGCGCGCGGGTGGAAATTCGAGTCACCGCGGCGGATAGATGAGCTTTAGCTAGGATCCCATCGAGTGTTGCCCCACTAGAGGTACTGTTGCGAGAAGTGGACATCGAGGCAAGGTTCTAGGAGAAAACTCATACGTTTGGATTTTGCTAGCCTAAGTCGTCGCTGCCCGGCTCTCCCGAATCGCGACGTTACCCGCTCTAGCTGAACTGCTGAAATGCTCTGCCATGTCCCTAGCCAGGTCCCGCACAAACCCTGCTATTGCCAAGTCCGGCCCCGAGTTAATCAAGCGCGAACTAAAGCCAGGCCGACAGGAAACAGATGCAGAACGGTCTAGCGAGCGTCACCGAAGTCTTCACCGAAATCGATCATATGATGAGTTTTGGTGCCGTACATGGGGTTGATTTGTTCTCAACTAATCATATTATGTCTCTTTATGGGGTTCAGCACAATACTCAAGGTTGTTTGTGGAGATGAGCGTCAGCGAAGCGATACGCAAGGAACTGGCGCTGCTTGCGCGACGTTCGTCTGCACGAATCACGAGTTTCAGTGTGAGTGCGCCCACGGACTGGCGACCACAGCAAGTGCGTAATCCTTCAGGAGTGCTCGATGAGTACTTTACTGACGCGGCGGCTTGGGAATTGATTGCGGCCAAGCTTGAGGAAGGTCACCCGGTGGAGGTGGTGCCGTTGCGCAAGCCTGCTGGCCGAGAGGGCTACGTCATGAACATCTCATTGAGCGGTGATGATCGGCCAGTTTACGTGAAGCTACAGCTTGGGTCGGGAAAGGTGATCGGGCGGAGTTTCCACTACTCGAAATATGGATAGAGGTCGGTAGGAGTCAACAGATGGAAAGTCGAGTGAGCGACATGGTCGAAGCTAGTAGAGAGGTTCGATGTCCAGATTGCGGTGGCGCGGCGAAGACGATACGCCACCAGCACGTATTCCTCTACGGACGGGGCGAGTCAGCAGCGGAAGTCGAGGTGGAGCTGCCGGTTCGAGTTTGCGGCGGATGCGGATTCGAGTTCGTTGACGAGGAGGGGGAGCGGCTAAAGCATGAGGCGGTGTGTAGGCACCTGGGTGTACTTTCACCGCGGGAGGTTCGCGATATCCGGAAGCGACACGACATGACTCGTGCTGCGTTTGCGGCGATGACAGGGCTCGGAGAGGCAACGCTTGGTCGGTGGGAGACAGGTGCGGGAATCCAGTCGTACGCCAACGACCGGTATCTCCGGCTATTGGCGCAGACGGACGGGATGTCGCGACTGTCTTACGTACTCCGCTCGATGCGGAGCACGGATGATGCCCGGGCCGGCGGGAAGGCGGGGGAACATAGGTCCCGATTCAGGCTGCTGCAAGTCGATGCGCAAATGCGTCAGCATCAGCGTAGCTTCAAGTTGGCGGGCGTACGCAAGGCCGCTTAGCATGTACGTTTGCACCTTCTATTCGTTTAAAGGTGGTGTTGGGCGCACGATGGCGCTCGTCAACACCGCTGTCCATCTTGCCGAAAGGGGTCGGCGGGTCCTGCTGGTGGACTTCGACTTGGAAGCACCCGGTCTGGATACGTTTTCACTGTTGCGGACGAAGTCGTCGACTCCAGGACTCGTGGACTATGTGCTGCAGTACTTGAAGGAAGACCAAGCACCCGATGTCGCTGGTTTCGTCGATTATTCCAATGAAGTCGAGAACTTACTTGTGATGTCTTCCGGCGCGTGGGGTAAGGACTACGCGGCTAGCTTCGGACGGATCGATTGGGGCATGCTCTATTCGGAGCGGGACGGTTACTTGCTGTTCGAGGACTTGAAGGAACAGTGGCGTCAGACAATCGCTCCGGACTACGTTCTGGTAGATTCGCGAACCGGATACACGGACACCGGCGGAATCTGTACTCGGCAATTGCCGGACGCGGTAACCATGTTGTTCTTTCCGAACGAGCAGAATCTGCGAGGACTGAGCAAGATCGTGGCGGACGTTCGTTCGGAAGCGGAGCCACCGCGTGCGAAGACAATCAAGCTTCACTTCGTGATGTCGAACGTGCCGGATTTGGACGATGAGGACGACATCTTAGTAGACATGAAAGAGCGCTTTCGGCGGGATCTTGAGTTCGAGACCGACCCGTTGGTTGTGCATCGGTACGAGAGTCTATCGCTGTTGAATCAGGCTGTGTTCGCGAAAGAACGTCCCAAAAGCCGGTTAGCGAGGGAGTACAGCAAGGTTGCGGACCATATCGTTGGTGGAAACTTGGCGGATCGGGACGGTGCATTGGGGTACATTCGAGAAGCCCGCCGTCGCGTAAGCCGACGCAGGTATCAGGGCGGTGATTCGGCGTTGATCGACACTGGGAAGATCGAGGAGATCGAAAGGCATCACTGCGAAGACGGGGAAATTCTCTTTCAACTAGGCGAACTCCAAGCGCATTGGGGTGTGCGTGAGGATGCGGAGTCATTGCTGGATCGGGCGATTGAATCTGGATACCAGGAAGCGGAGGCCTATCTGGAGCGTGCGGCGATTCGGGCCAAGGCGGGTGACGGGGAGGGTGCATCCGTGGATGCGATGGCTGCACTCCAGCAAGGCGGAGTTCCACCGCATCTCGTTATGGAGGCTATAAGATTAGTGGAGGGAGGCGAGAGCGGCATGATCGCTGCACTTCCGGCGGTAACCGGGCTGGATGTGTCTGAACAAGTTATGCTGGCGTCGAATCTAAACCGAATGGGATTACTAGCGTACAGCGACGCGATCCTGTGTCGGGTTGTCGATGATGCGGAGCAGCCAGATGAGTCGCGCGCAAAGGCGCGGTCGGCTTTGGCCCTCAACTGCATCGGGTCTGGAAGATACCGGCAGGCAATGGAAACGCTCGCGTACGGAGGGCGTAGAGAGGGCGAGATGGACATACAGGATGCGTTCAACTATGGAATGGCGGCATGGGCCAACTCCGGGGTCGTCCAGACTGGTCCCTTCGACCGGGTGGTGAGCTTGGACGCTGCTGGCGAAGGGCGAGGGGAGGGCGCAAACTACCTGCAATGTCTATCCTTAGCCAATTGGGCCGTCGGAGACCGCGAGAGTGCCCTACTAACGGCACGTCGAGCTCGGGATGTCGGTGGGTCGTCGCGATTCGAGTTCAGTTGCTGGCGGTATCGATATGTGCGTGGACCCGTTTTCGAGACGGACATGGACGAGATTCTGGCGATGATCGAAGGCGATGAGAGTTGTTTGCCGGCGTTTATGGGAGGGATGGACGGAAATGGCGGGCTCGAAACGTAAATCCGTAGGCGATGTCTTGAGATAGGCTGCAAATGGACCTGAATGAGGATTGAAGTCGTTGACAGTCCATTCGGCTGCCAGATCAACATCTAACCGGCTCTCGCTCCCACGCTGATCCTTTTATCGGAAGTGTGGCTAGTCAGTTCTCCTTTTCCTGGCGTCTCCCAAGCCCTCGTTTTTCACTGACCATTGCCACGTCGACAGGGTCTGCGGAAGGCGGTCGCCGGCTGGAGAACGTTGCTCAATCGCACACGGGTCGTTGCCGAACTTGGTTTGATCTCGGACGCTATCGCTGATCGCGTAAGGTTGCACCCATGGCCCAGCACGACCTGACCCAAGGCTCCGTGCGGCTCTCGCTCTATCGGCTGACGGCGCCGATGATCCTGGGGGTCGCTTCCAGCATTCTGGTGCAGACGCTGGAGATGGGCTTCATCGGCCAGCTTTCCACCGAGCACGTGGCGGCGGTGACCTTCACGTTCCCGATCACCATGGTTCTGACCAGCATCGCGCTTGGCGTCAGCATCGGCACCTCGTCGGTGATCGCCCGCAGCGCCGGGGCGGGCAACCGCCGCGACATGCGCCGGTTGGGCTCCCACGCGATGTTGCTCATCGGCGGCCTGATGGTGCTGCTGTCGCTGGCCGGCTGGGCCACCATCGATCCGGTGTTCACCGCCTTGGGCGCCCGCCCGGAGATGCTGCCGCTGATCCACAGCTACTTGGACATTTACTATCCCAGCACCGTTGCGTTCACCATCACCATGATCGCCGGCAGCATCCTGCGGGCGTCCGGCAACGCCAATACGCCCGGGCTGGCGATGACCGCCGGGGCGCTGTTCAACCTCGCCCTCGACCCCATACTGATCTTCGGCTGGTTCGGTTTTCCGCGCATGGAGTTGGCAGGCGCGGCGACCGCCATGGCGGTGACCCGGGTGCTGACCGCGGCCTGGTTGCTGCACCGTGTGCACCGCGATGGGCTGATCAAGACTCGAGCCCTATTGGCCGGCTTCAAGGTGTCCGCCGCCCGCATCCTGCGCATCGGGATACCGGCGGCTGCCACCCAGTTGATCGGCCCGCTTTCGGGGGCCGTGATCACCCGCTTGGTCGCCGCCCACGGCGAGGTCGTCATCGCCGGCTTCGGCGTCGCCACCCGCATCGAGGCCGTCGCGGCGATGACGCTGTTCGCCCTCTCCGGCAGCATCGGGCCATTCGTCGGGCAGAACGCAGGGGCCAAGAACATGGCCCGGGTCCGGGCTGGCATGCGGGCGGCATGCCAGTTCAGCGTCCTTTGGGGACTGGGCGCCGCGCTCCTGATGGCCCTCTGGGGCGGGCAGTTCGCGGCTTGGCTCAATGGCGATGCGGGGGTCGTGGCCGTCGCGGCGCTCTACCTGCTGATCGTGCCCCTGAGCTACGGCCCTTGGGGCGTGCTGATGATGGCGTCGGCCTCCTTCAACAGCTTGGGCAGGCCACTGCCGTCCACCGTGCTGTCCTTCACCCGCATGTTCGTGGTGTATGTTCCGTTGGCGATGGCGCTGAACGGGTGGTATGGCTACGGTGGCATCTTTGCCGCCACCGCGGCCAGCAACGTCCTAATGGGTTTGGTCGGCTACTGGTGGTTTCAG
>JAPPKV010000126.1 GCA_028819775.1 Gammaproteobacteria bacterium
GGCATCGGCACCTCCGAGGTGGAGCATGTTCTGGCTACGCAGTGCCTGGTGCAACGCAAGAGCCGCAACATGCGGATCGTGGTGGACGGCCAACTGCCTTTCGGCACCACCGCCAAGGACATGATCCTCAACATCATCGGGCGAATCGGTACCGCGGGCGCCACGGGACACGCCATCGAATACGCGGGCAGCGCGGTGCGTGCGCTGTCCATGGAAGCGCGGATGACGCTGTGCAACATGTCCATTGAAGCCGGAGCGCGGGCCGGACTGGTGGCGGTGGACGACACCACCCTCGACTACGTGCATGGACGCCCGTTCGCTCCGACGGGCGCGATGTGGGACCGGGCCGAAGACTACTGGCGCACGTTGGTGTCGGACGCGGACGCGAACTTCGACACCGAGATCGGGATCGACGCGACAGCCATCGTCCCGCAGGTCACCTGGGGGACATCCCCCGAACTCGTGCTGGGCATCGACGAGAACGTCCCGGCCCCGGAGGACTTTGACGACC
The DNA here is from genome assembly GCA_028819775.1 of Gammaproteobacteria bacterium. The sequence goes on from JAPPKV010000126.1 coordinate 512, forward strand.
CGGCGAAGCGCGAACTATGCGGCCGGGCGCTTGCCTACATGGACCTCGAACCGGGTACACCGATCGCCTCGGTGCCCGTTGACCGGGTGTTCATCGGTTCCTGCACGAACGGCCGCATCGAGGATCTGCGCGCGGCGGCTGCCGTCCTCGAAGGCCGCCGGGTAGCGGCCAGCGTCACCCAGGCCATGGCCGTGCCGGGCTCGGGACTGGTCAAGGCGCAGGCGGAGGCGGAGGGTCTCGACGCCATCTTCCGCGGGGCCGGTTTCGAGTGGCGCGATCCCGGTTGCTCGATGTGCCTCGCTATGAACGATGACCGCCTGTATCCCGGGGAACGGTCGGCGGCGACATCCAACCGGAACTTCGAGGGCCGGCAAGGACACCAGGGACGCACCCACCTCGTGAGTCCGGCCATGGCCGCCGCCGCGGCGGTCGCCGGGCACTTCACCGACGTCCGAGAGCTTGCTTGATGGACGCATTCGCACAACACGAAGGGACCGTTGCGGCGCTCGACCGGGCGAACGTGGACACCGATCAGATCATCCCCAAGCAGTTCCTCAAGTCCATCCGCCGCACGGGATTCGGGGACAACCTGTTCGACGCCTGGCGCTACCTCGACGAAGGGGAGATCGGCAAGAATGCCAACGAACGCCGGATCAACCACGACTTCGTCCTCAACGAGCCGCGCTACGCGGGTGCCAGCATCCTGCTTGCGCGGGACAACTTCGGTTGCGGTTCGAGTCGGGAGCATGCCGTCTGGGCTCTCCAGGAATACGGCTTCCGATGTGTAATCGCGCCCAGCTTTGCCGACATCTTCTTTAACAACTCGCTAAAGAACGGGCTGCTTCCTGTTGTTTTGGAAAAGAAAGATGTGGACGAACTGTTCGCAATTGTGCAACGCGAAGCCGGCTATACGCTAAAAGTAGACCTCGGAACGCAAACCGTACTCGGGTCCGGATTTGCGGCGCGCTTCGATATCGAGCCGGAACCCAAGCGTTTGCTCATGGAGGGACTCGACGACATCGGGACCACCCTTGCGCATGCCGATGCCATCCGTGAGTTCGAGTCGCGGCATCGCCAACGCATGCCTTGGGTTTTCGCGCGCGACGGCAACGCCCCATGACGCACCGCATCCTGGTCATTCCCGGCGACGGCATCGGGGCTGAGGTGATGCCCCACGTGCTCCGAGTACTCGGCACGCTGGATCTGGAACTCTCGTTCGAGACCGGCGAGCTGGGCGGCGTGGCCATCGACAAGTTCGGAACGCCGTTGCCTACGCCGACGCTGGAAGCGGCCCGCGCCTCGGACGCCGTGCTCCTCGGTGCGGTAGGCGGGCCCAAATGGGACGCCCTGCCGATGAATCGGCGCCCGGAGAAGGGCCTTTTGGGACTCCGCGCCGGACTCGACGCCTTTGCCAACCTGCGTCCAGCGATGCTGTTCGGGCCCCTGGCCGACGCTTCGTCGCTGCGTCCCGAACTCGTCGCGGGTCTCGACATACTCATCGTCAGGGAGCTGACCGGGGGCATCTACTTCGGCGAACCACGCGGCGTCGAGAACGACAACGGCCGACGGCGAGGCTTCAACACCGACGTGTACACGGAGGACGAGATCGAGCGAATCGCCCGGGTGGCGTTCGATCTCGCCGGCAAACGCAACGCCCGGCTGACCTCCGTGGACAAGGCGAACGTGCTCGAGGTGACCCAGCTTTGGCGCACCGTCGTCACCGAGGTCCACACCGACTTTCCCGACATCGAGCTGGATCACCTTTACGTCGACAACGCGGCGATGCAGCTAGTACGGGCACCGAAGCAGTTCGACGTGATCGTCACCGGCAACCTGTTCGGCGACATCCTCTCCGACGCGGCGGCGATGCTGACCGGTTCGCTAGGCATGCTGCCGTCGGCGTCGCTGAACGCCGCCGGCCAAGGGATCTACGAGCCGGTTCACGGCAGCGCACCGGACATCGCCGGCCAGAACGTCGCCAATCCGCTCGCGACCATCCTGTCCGCTGCCATGATGCTGCGCTACAGCCTCGGCGAGGCGGATGCCGCCGACCG
>JAPPKV010000225.1 GCA_028819775.1 Gammaproteobacteria bacterium
AGCCGAGTTCCCGCGCGTAGCGTATGTCCTCGATGTCTATGCCCGAGATGCCCTCAACGTGCACGCCGTCGAAGTCGATGGTCGCGTCGAAGGCGAGGGCCGCGAGGATCGCCAGCTTCTGGGCGGCATCGATGCCATCGACGTCGAAGGACGGGTCCGCTTCGGCGTAGCCCAACCGCTGGGCTTCGGCAAGGGCCGCCGCGAAATGCTGTCCCTCCTCCTCCATGGCGGTGAGAATGTAGTTGGACGTTCCGTTGACGATGCCGGCGATGGCATCGATACGGTTTGCAGCGAGTCCCGTGCGCAAGGCGTTGACGATTGGAATACCGCCGGCCACAGACGCTTCGAATCCCACCGAGACCCCGCGTCGCCCAGCCGCCTCGAAAATCTCCTCGCCGTGTGCGGCCAGCAGGGCTTTGTTAGCCGTGACGACGTGGCGACCGGCACGTATCGCTGTCGCAACGACGTCCTGCGCCGCGGCCACGCCCCCGATCAGTTCCACCACCACGTCGACATCGTCGGCATCGAGCGAAGCGAGGGCCGTATCGAACGTAGCGGAGCCTATGTCGACTTCGGGTTTGGGCGTTCGGCTCGCAACCCGGACTAGATCAAGACGCCGGCCTGCTCGACGCTCGAACAACGCGGCGTTGTCGAGCAGCAACCTGACAACGCTGCCGCCGACGGTGCCGAGGCCCGCCAAGCCAACTCTTAAGGGGGTCACTTGCTCTAAAGCCCGAGCAATGCCGCCAGATCGTCGGGCGGGACGTAGCCCGGGAGCAGCCGGCCGCTTGGTAGCAGGATCGCCGGCGTTCCCATAATGCCGATGAGTTGCCCCAATTCGTACTGCTCGCCCACCGGATGGCTTTCGCAGTATTTCCCGGGGATGCCATCGCCCCGCTTGAGAGCGGTCAACGCCTCCCCGGTATCGTCCGAGCACCATGCCGAGACCATCTTGTCGTAGGTGGGCGACCCCACGCCGGCGCGGGGGAACGCGAGATAGCGCACTTCGATCCCGAGGGCGTGGTAGTTCGCCATCTGCGCATGCAGTTGTCGGCAATAGCCGCAGTCGGTATCCGTAAAGACCAGCACGGACACCTTCGCCCCGTCCTCAGGCGTGAAGGTGATCAGGTCCGTCTCGTCGATGCTGGCGAACAGTTTCCGCCGTTCGGCGGACCGTTTCCGTTCCGTCAGGTTCACCAAACCGCCTTCCTGGATCTCGTAGACGTTGCCCGCGATCAGGTAGCCCGCATCGTCGGTGACATAGAGCGGCCCGCCATCCGTTTGCACCTCGAACAGTCCGGGCACCTCCGACGGCGTGACCCCTTGCACGCCCAAGCCCAGATCCAGCGATTCGAGGCGGGCGGCGAGATCAGCAGCCTTCGTGTCCTCATCCGCCGACGCCGCGACCGAAGGCAGCAATACCGCAAAGCAAACCATCGCTAGTCGCTTGAAGACGTCGGTCACGGGAACCTCCAGAACATATGCCAGGCGAATCGCCCTCAAGTAGGACATCAACCCCGGGGATGATGTTCCGCGTGCAACCGCTTCAGCCGGTCGCGCGCCACGTGAGTATAAATCTGGGTGGTCGACAAGTCTGCATGGCCGAGCATGAGCTGTACCGCGCGAAGATCCGCCCCGTGGTTGACGAGGTGGGTGGCGAAGGCATGGCGCAGGGTGTGCGGCGAAATCCCGCGATCAATGCCTGCCGCCGCCGCGTATCGCTTGACCAAATGCCAAAAGGTCTGCCGGGTCATCGCCTGGCCCCGGTTGGAGACGAACAGCGCGGGGCTGGCGCGACCCTTGAGAATCAAGGGGCGGGCGATGTCGAGGTAGCGCTCGATCCAGTCGATGGCGGCCTCGCCCAAGGGCACCAGACGTTCCTTGCCGCCCTTGCCGACCACTTGCACCGTTCCGCGACGCAGGTTCAAGGAGGTGAGGGTCAGCGAAACCAGTTCGGAAACGCGCAGTCCGCTCGCGTAGAGGGTCTCCAGCATCGCCCGGTCACGGAACCCGGCAGGTTCCTCCTCGGGGTCGTCGCTCCTCGGCGCCGCGAGCAGGCGTTCGACCTCGTTCTCCGACAGCGACCCGGGCAGGGGTCGTCCCAGCATCGGCTGGCTCAGGTTCGCGGTCGGATCGACGGAGATCGCCCCCGTGTCGACGGCACGTTGGTAGAACCCCCGCGCAGCCGAAAGGAATCGGGCCACACTGCGCGGAGAGCGTCGCTCGGCGAGCTTTGCGGCGAGGTAGTCCTGAAGATCGCACTCCTGCGCGGACTCGAGGTCGCGCTGCAGCCAAACGGCAAACGCCGCCAAGTCCCGTCGATAGCTGGCCAACGTGGCGCGGCTTAGGCCCCGTTGCATCCATAGGTGATCCAAATGGGCGTCGATCGCACCATCTTGGTTCATGCTCGGTTCATCGGCTACGACGGTGATTGCAATATGGCCGGTTGTGGACGCCCAGATCCGAGGTTTCGAAGTATACAACTCCTTGAAAAACAAGAGCCTTGTCCAATGCGACATGAGCCTGAACGCAAAGTGCGATTCCAACGCAAA
>JAPPKV010000163.1 GCA_028819775.1 Gammaproteobacteria bacterium
GCAGGGCGATGTTCTTCCACCGCGTGATGGCGTAGGCGAGTTTCGCCGGCAGCCACCGGCGCAGCGTATTGGCCAAGGCATCCACATCGGGCCGGGAGATCACGTACGTCGGTGACCGTTGCACCATGGTGACCGAGGCCCCGGAATTGGCCATCGCCGGAGCCAGGGTCATGGCGGTGGCCCCGCTGCCGATGATGACGACCCGCTTGCCGGTGTAGTCGAGCGTCTCCGGCCAGAACTGCGGATGCAGGATCCGGCCGCCGAAGTCTTGCTGCCCCTCGAAGTCGGGCGTGTGGCCCTCTTCGTACTGGTAGTAGCCGCTGCACATGAAGAGGAAGCAGCCGGAGATCTCCGTCGGCCCGTCCCCGGTGCGGTCGACAACAACGGTCCAATGGGCCTCGTCGCTGTCCCAGCGTGCCGAGCGGACGCGGTGTCCGAACCGGATCCGGTCCATCAAGCCGTTTTCCTGGGCGGTTTCGCGCACGTAGTCGAGGATTGCGGGACCATCGGCGATGGCCTTGGCATCGGTCCACGGCTTGAAGTCGTAGCCCAGCGTGTGCATGTCGCTGTCCGAACGCACGCGGGGGTAGCGGAACAGATCCCAGGTCCCGCCGATCGAGTCGCGCGCCTCGAGGATGACGAAGGACCGGCCAGGGCAATCCCTCTTGAGGTGGCAGGCGGCACCGATGCCGGACAGGCCGGCACCGACGATGATGACGTCGACGTTTCCCATCCCGTATGGGCGACCCTATCGCGCCCGCGAGGGCGCGCGGTCGCCCACCTTGGCTTCCATCGATCCCTCAGGTCGACCGATAACCGTCGAGCGGCTCGCCATCGACTGTGACCCGGTGCATCAAACGCCGTTCACCCGGATAGTCGTTCAGCGCGTGGTGCCACGTGGCGCGGTTGTCCCAGAACGCCACGCTGCCGACTTCCCACTGGAACCGGCAGGTATGCTCCTCCGACTGCGCCACCTCGTAGAGATAGGCGAGCAGCGGTTGGGACTCTTCGACGGTCCAGCCGTCGATGCGAACCGTGAAGGCGGGATTCACGTAGAGCGCGGCACGAGACGAGCGTGGATGTCGAATCACCATGGGGTGAACGGCGTCCTGGGTCGCCTTGTCCTGGTTGCTGAAGCGTTCGTCGCCGCGCTGGGCGTAGGCGCCCTCCGCCCCGAAGACATGTCGTGACGAATGCACGGCGTTCAACCCCTCGAGCGTCCGCCGCAACCCGGGAGAAAGCGCGTCGTACGCCTTGTACATGCTCGCGAACATCGTGTCGCCGCCCTTTCCGGGCACTTCGAGGGCGTACAGCATCGAACCCAAGGCCGGCATCTGGTCGTAGGAATGATCCGTGTGCCAAGCGCCGCCAACGTTGACCTCGTGCCGCGGTTCCTTCAGCACCATCGCCACCTGCGGCTCTTCCGGCACGGGCGTGAAGAAGCGGTTCACGTTGATGGGGCCAAAACGCTTTGCCGCGGCTAGCTGCTCATCGGGCGAGAGCGTCTGGTCGCGCAGGAACACCACCCCGTACTCTGCTTGCGCATCGGCGACGGCTTCCACCTCGGCATCGGACATGGCGTTCAAGTCGATGCCGACGATCTCCGCGCCGCAGCCGGTGTCGGTGGGGACGATTCGCATTCTGGTCGTGCCTCCCGGGGACCTTGATCCAAAGGGTGAGAATGCCACAACGCACCACGCGAACTCACGTCGGCGGTGTCGTCGCGTCTCTTCAACCGACGAGCGGCGCCGTTTCTTGGGCCAGGGAGGCGAGTTGCCCCAGTTTCGGAAGCAGAAAGCGGGCGAAGACGAACAGGCCGCCGACGACGGCGCCCAGAACGGTGGTGACGACGCCGGTAAGCCAGCCGACTACCCGGAGCGCTACTCGAAGCTTCGTCTCGCTCCGCTCCACCCTGTCGGCGGCGATGGCATTCTGGATGCGCTCGAACCTCTCATCGACGCGCTCGAACCTCTCATCGATGCGCTCGAACCTTTCATCGATGCGGTCGAACTTCTCTTCGATGCGGTCGAACTTCTCATCGATGCGGTCGAATCTGTCGGCGACTTCGGCGCGGACCGCGTCTAGGGTTGCGCTCATTGCGGTGAGCGTCTTGTCGACGTGCTCGTAGTGCACCTCGAGCGCGGTGATTCTCTCGGCTTGGGTGGCCATGGACATAGTCCCCGACGCGGATGCCTTCGCTATAGGGCCGGACAACACGACCAGAATACTCCGCACGGAGCCACATGTGAAGCAATTGTCGTGACTTTTTTCAATAAAAACAGTATCTTCCGAACAGATTTGTGCGAGTGGTGCGCCATTCGCCGACTGTCGCTGTGCACCCAAAGTCGGGGATAATCGGCCTGATGTACGTGCAGACGACAATGAATGTGCGGCCCCGGTAGCGAGCTGTCGCGCAAATCCTGATGCGCTACGTGGCCATCGACCTAGAGGTCGGCAAGCGAACCGAGCGGATCAACGCCTTGGCCGCCGTCGACTCGGACGGTCGCTCCTTCGTTCGCTCGAAGCTCCGGGGCGCCAAGCTGGGCGA
>JAPPKV010000295.1 GCA_028819775.1 Gammaproteobacteria bacterium
AGTCCACGAGGGCGAGCAGCGTTGTCGGAATCTGCACCAGGCCCACACCGCGCTGATAGGTGGCGGCGGCGAACCCAGCTACATCGCCGACCACGCCGCCGCCGAGGGCGACCACCGTCGTCGACCGATTGTGCCGCTTGTCGATCAGGGCGTCGAGTATCGCCGCGTAGGTGTCGAGGGTCTTGAACGTTTCGCCGTCGCCGATCTCGACGACGTCGACCTGGTCCACGCTCACGAGGCTCCTTCGCACCTGGGGGAGGTAGAGGTCGGCGACGGCGGCGTTGGTGACGACCAAGGCCTGGTTGCCGGTGTACGCTTCGAGGAGGTCGGGCGTGCCGAGGAGACCGTTGCCTAACAGGATCGGGTAGCTGCGCTCGCCGGGAAGCGTGACGTCGATCCGGTCGTTCACGACACGCACCGGTGGACGTTCGCGCGGGTTCCGATCGCACCGGGTTCCCTGGAACCCTTGAGCAGATCGTGGATGTCGTTGGCGATCGCCTTGGGCGGTCGGCGATCCACCGTGATTGCCAGGTGGGCGACGGAGTCGTAGAGGGGACCGCGCTCGGCGGTGAGCGTCTCGATCCGTTCCCGTACGTCGTCCACCTGGAGGAGTGGACGGCGACGGTCGCTGCGCGTGCGCTCGAGGATGAGATCGACGCCGCTTCGCAAGTAGACAACGATGCCCCGTTCCCGCAGCACGGTTCGGTTCGCCTCGCGCAGCACGGCACCCCCGCCGGTGGCGAGCACAACACCCTCGCGGCGGGTCAGTTCCTCGATCACCTGCTGTTCCCGGTCCCGGAACCGCTCCTCGCCTTCGAGTTCGAAGATCCACGAGATGTCCGCGCCGGCCCGGCCCTCGATGACCTGGTCGGTGTCGTGGAAGGTGAAGTCGAGGCGTGAGGCGAGATGGCGTCCGACCGTGGTCTTGCCCACCGCCATCATGCCGACGAGATACACGTTACGTGTGGTCATTGATCCGAAATCCTTGATTCGCGCACCTTAACGTGCCTCTTGGCCGGGTGCCACGCGCGCTTGGCTACCCGTTGGCTCTTGAATGATCGAGGGGGTGATGAAGACATACAGTTCCTGCTTGTCGTCGCGTTCCAGCGTGTTTCGGAAGAGGCGCCCGACGACGGGTAGCTCGCCCAGCACGGGGGTTCGCACCGTGGCTTGATGCCGGTCGGTCTGGAAGATTCCGCCGAGCACGACGGTCTGACCGTTGTCCACTAGGACCTGGGTGGAGATGCGGGTGGTGTTGATGCTCGGCACGCCGTGGTAGATGCGGCCCACCGTGTCCTGCTTGACCGTGAGATCCATGAGGATCCGTTCGTTGGGCGTGATCTGCGGTGTGACTTCCAGCTGCAGCACGGCGTCCTTGAAGGCAATGGAGGTGGCACCAGACTTGGTTGCCTGCTGGAACGGGATCTCGACGCCCGATTCGATCGTCGCAAGGCGTTTGTCCGCGGTAATGACGCTCGGTCGGGCGACGATCTCGGCGCGGCCGTCGGCCGCCATGGCGGATAGCTGCAGGTCCAACTGGTAGTGCACATCGGCGATGCCGACGGCGATGCCGGATGCGCCGTCGCTAGCGATGCCGAGGCGGGCGACTAGATCTTCGGCATGACGAACGCCGTTGTCGCCCGCCGGCTCGCGCTTCGATCTGCACCTGCCGAACCGGGCCGTCGAGCCGCTCGATCACGCGCCGGGTCTCCGCGAGGTTGGCTGCGGTATCGGTGACCACCAGCGAATTGGTCCGGGGGTCGACCAGCACGCGACCGCGTTCGGATAGGACGGCGCCATCGCCGAGCAGGTTCGCAAGGGCGGTCGCATCGGCATAGCGGAGGCGAATGAACGTCCGCGTCAGGGGAGCCAGCTCCGCGCGCGCCCTGCGATGCTCCAGCTCCAGCCGTTCCTGCTCCACGATTTCGGCCGCGGGCGCGACGAGGAGCACCGAGCCGGTACGGCGTTTGCCGAGTCCATTGATGGACAGCACGAGATCCAGTGCTTCGTCCCACGGCACGTCCACGACGCGAAGGGTCATGCGCCCTTCGATGGCCTGGCCCGCGACCAGGTTCAGGCCCGCGAAGTCCGCGATCAGCTGCAGGACGCTGCGCACCTCCACGTCCTGGAAATTCACGCTCATCCGCTCTCCGACGTAGACAATCGGTTGTTCCCGAACGGGATCGGCATCCCCGATGCGGTCGTCGGCTGCTTTGCCGCAACAGGCCAACAGCGCACCCGCCAAGACCGCCGAGTGAACGATCGGGTTCGTAAAAGCTGGCGGCGCGCCGCTCTGGCGACTTCTCATTCTTCGCTACCTCCTTCGTCGGTTTTCTCCGATCCGTCGTTCGGATCACGGGGAACACTCAGATCAAGGGCACGCGCCCTCGCCGTCCAGCCCTCTTGGCCGTCCTCGACGAGTTCGAGGATGTCGATCCCCGAGGGGCGTATCGCCGTGATTCGGCCATGGTCGCGCCCGAGGTAGTCGCCGACGGCGAGGGGGTGGGTGATGCCGCTTGGGTCGCGGATCAAGGCAAGGGTCT
>JAPPKV010000032.1 GCA_028819775.1 Gammaproteobacteria bacterium
GACCGATCTCGAACCTAGCCCTGCTCGGGGGTCGCCTTGCTGGAACGGTGCTCGTCGGACGTATTCACCGTGGATCTCTCCATCCGCGTACCCGAGACTTGGGTCGTCGCGGGACCGGGCCGCCGGGAGACGATCGCGGCGGGTCACTTCCGCTTTAGCCCCAACGCCCCTATCCCAGAGGTGGGAATCTTCGCGTCCCGTTTCGAGCGCCGCACCGTCGAAACCGAGCACGTCACGCTCGAAATGCTAGCCGTGCCGCAACACGCCGGCCAACTCGATGGTCTCGCTGAGGTGATGGCGGGCGACTACGGCCTAGTCGCCCAGATCGGTGGCATGTTGAGATCTGCCTCCGAGCGTGGACTCCCGTACCCCTACGAAGTCTTCACTATGGTGGAGGTCCCCTCGCGGCTGCGCGGCTACGGCGGCGGACGGCAGATGGACACAGCCATGTTTCCGCCCGGATTGGCGTTGCTACCCGAATACGGGTTTCCGACCCGTTTTGAGCGCGTCTACCGGGATCGGCGCTACAGCTTCGGCGGTGGTCCGGCGCTGCCGACCGAAGCGGCGGATCGCAAGCGCGGCATGCTTAGGCGGCTGTTCGCACTCGAAGGTGCGGCCGAAGCGCCACACCACGCGGTCAGGAACGTCTTCCCCGCCGAGGCCCGCGGTCCCGGTGCCCTAGCGGTCGATACCCTGTGTCTCATCCTTGCCGTGCGGACGATATGGCGGTTGTACGGCGCCGAGTCGAGGACCCTGTTCGCCGCGCATCGATTTGCGCGACCGGCCACCGATGACAATCCGCTTCGGCAGTTCGTCTGGGGTGGCGGACCGGAACGAATGCCGGTCGTTTCGAACGAACCCCACGTTTGGGAGACCGCGGAGCGCGTGGCGCTAACCGGCATCGCCGACCTCGAAGATGGCGGGCTCGCCATGGATGTATTGGCGTTGCGAGTGGGCCAGACGGCGAAAATCATTGTCGACCGGTACGGCTCGGAGCGGATCGCGGATCTTCTCGTTGCACTTCGCCGACAGAACGCAGGCGCAGGTATCGTGGCGCAGGACCTATCGCGTGCAGGCGCGGAGGCTGGCATGGATCTGGACGGTTTGCTGGGCGATTGGCTCAACGCGACCGACATGCCGGCATTTAGCACATCGCCAGTCGAAGTCTTCAGGATCGGCGACGACGATGACGGAACGCCGCGCTACCAGGTCCTCGTCAAGGTGCGTAACGATCGACCCGTACCGGGCCTTGTGCGGTTTACCGCCGCGAGTCGGATTGCAGCTACCGGCGACGAGTTTTGGTCGACGTCGGACTCTTTCCCCGTTCCGGGCGAATCGGCGATCGAGGTCGGTCTGACAACGCCAGGTCCTCTGGAGGTGCTCTGGCTACGACCGTATCTGTCGCTGAACCGTGGCGACCAGCGGCTGCCCGTGCCGCAGGTGGACGAGACGGTGCTCATCGACCGGCAGCCTCTCGACGGGGCGCGGTCGAGCGTGTGGCACACGACCAGCCCGGGCATTGTCGTTGACGACCTTGACCACGGCTTTTCCGCGGGCTCAAGGACCGAGGTCATGCGCTTTGGCCAGACGCGGGAGCAAGAGTTCGCCCAGACTGACGCAGGCCTACCGGTGTACCGCCGCGTACTTAGGCCGTGGTGGATGCGTCAAGCCTTGCCGACTGCCTGGGGACGCTATCGGCGAACGGTCGCGCGTATCGCCTCAGGACGGGGAGACAATCGTGCTGTATTCGAGGCTGAACTCCCGGAGGGGGGCCGATGGCTCCTGCAGTACCATGTGCCAAGCCTGCGCGTGACGGGTCTGTTCTCGCAGGCTTGGGGTCCGCAGGACGAGCTGGGCACGTACCACCTCGAGGTCGTCGCCGGACAAACCAAGGAGGTGGTTGATTTCGATGCCGCCGCAGCCGAGACCGGTTGGAACGAGGTTGACGTCTTCGATCTCCCCGCGGGCACCGTCACGGTCTCCGTTTCGAACAAGACGACGGGAGCAACGGTCGTTGCCGACGCGATCCGCTGGGACCGTCGACCGTAAGTGAGCGGCTATAGAACGTACTAGCCGTGCCAACATTGAGGGCAAGGTGAACGTGCCCGTTGGCGCCTACTCACTCCAGACTGTGCGGGAACTTGGAGTCGAAGATGTGCCTACCGCCCGTTGTCCACTCGGACTTGGGAAGCTCGTAGTAGGCTTCGAGTTCGTTGTCGTCGTGGTCGCAGAAATACACGCCGAGGGACAGTCCGTGGTCGCCGATGCGTACGATCTCGATGTCGTTGTCTTTCAGGCGCTGGTGGAGCGCCTTGAGGTCTTCGAAGGACTCCATTTGCCAGGCCATGTGGACAAGCCGTTGGCCCTTCTCCTCGGAGTCAGGCTCATCGTCATCGAACGGTACGACCAGAAGTTCGTGGGATAGCTCGGTGTTCGCGGACATGAAAACTGCGTGTCCGTCGAACTTCGCGGTTACGGTGAGACCCAGGATGCGGGTGTAGAAGTCCTCCGCCCGTTCCAGATCCCGGA
>JAPPKV010000353.1 GCA_028819775.1 Gammaproteobacteria bacterium
GAGAAGGTGCTGGCGACGACGGTAGCCGACTGCGAAGCCATCGCCGACGCCGTCACAGCGAATGGCGTCAAGTTCTGCATATCCTTCCCGCGCCGGACGATCCCGCAGATTCTCTATGCCAAGCAGGCGCTGGACGAGGGGTTGTTCGGCCAGGTGACGGCGCTGCGGGTGCGCATCGCCCACGACGGCGCGGTGCGCGACTGGCTGCCGACGCACTTCTACGACGGGCAAGCCTGCGGCGGCGGCGCGATGATGGATCTAGGCGCCCACGGGATGTATTTGAGCCGTTGGCTGCTGGGTGCGCCGAAACGCATCGTCTCGGTGTTCAATACCGTCACGGGTCGGGCCGTGGACGACAACACCGTGTCGGTGATCGAGTTCGAAAACGGCGCCATTGCCGTCAACGAGACCTCGTTCACCGGGTTCGGTGGCAGCTATTCCCTGGAGATCGACGGCACGGAGGGCGGCTATCGGATGCTCTCGCCCGGCGAGGGCGTGGAGGTCCGTTCCAGGCACCTCGACGGCAATGGCTGGCAACGTCCCGAGCAACTGCCCCAGACGTTGGCCAAGCCCATCGACCAGTGGGTCGCCGGTTGCGTACACGGTACGCCGATCGAGTTCGGTCTCGCCGATGCGATCCAACTCACGGAGCTCATGGCAGCCGCCTACGTCGCGGATGGCGAGGCCCGGAGCGTGAGCTTTGGCTGACGGTATCGTTCGCGTTTCGCCGGACGAAACCGGGCGGGCTGCCGAGGCGATCCACGAACACGGCTGCGTGATTCTCGTCGGCGCCGTACCGAAGGAACCGTTGGCGGAACTCCGTCGGCGAATGGACCGGGACACCCACGACCTGCTGCGCTTCTGCACCATCATCGGCGGCAATCCGCGCCAGGCCGGTCATCTGCAGCAGGGACCGCCGCCGTTCGCCGACTACGTGTTCCCGGAAGTGGCCATGAATCCGGCAGTCAATGCCGTGGCCCGCGCTGTCTACGGCGGGCCGGCACGGCTCACGTTCTACAACGGCAACACCAATTGCCCGGGCAGCGTACGCCAGCACCTGCATATGGACGGGCGTCACGCAACGAAGCCGGATGAACCGGTGGCGCTGACCACGGGCATGGTCGTCAACATCCCGCCGGGTCCCGCGGACGAGAGCAACGGCGCCATCGAACTTTGGCCCGGAAGCCATCGCCTTGGCGTCTACGAGAACCACAACGGCGTACCGGCCCGGATGGAAGAGGCGCGCCGTGTTGTGCGCGGCCCCGCGAATCCTCGTACGCAACCGGGCGATGTATTGCTCCGCGACGTGCGCATCTGGCATCGAGGGGTGCCGAATCCCTCCAACCGGCCCCGACACATGATCGCGTTGATCCTGTCGCAACCGTCGGGGGAGTCTCGGTATCGGCTGAAGTTCGGCAGGGGCTGTGAGAGCGCGTTGGAGGGGCGCGACGCGGACGCCAACGCCGAATACCTGCATGGGCCGATCGACTATCTGTTCGACCCCTCCTACCGTATCTTCCTCAGCCGGGCTCGCACGCGGATGGCGAAGGTAGGGACACGCCGAGGTGATGGGCTCGTTGCGCCGATGCCCCACGTCGCGCCAACGACTCCCGGTTGAAGTGAGTCTCAATCGTATACACAATTGGACAACATCATGGCTTCCGAGAATCGACGATGGACTTCATAAGCGTGCGACAGCTACGCACTGAATCTGCAGCCGTATGGGAGGCGTTGACTGCGGCGAGGGATCTCGTGGTCACGTCCAACGGCAAGCCGATCGCAGTTCTTTCCGCAACCTCGGCCGAGGAACTTGAGACGTCTCTCGCTGCCCTGCGGCAGGCGCGCGCGCAACTCGCGGTCTCGGCGATGCAGCAGCGCGCGAGGGAGACCGGTGCCGACAGGCTCACGCTTGACGACATAAACGCCGAGATCGAAGCAGTCCGAAGTCAGCGAAGGCGATGAGGCTCGTTGTTGATACGAATGTCCTCGTATCGGGTCTGCTCACCCCCTTCGGTCCTCCGGGGGTCATCGTCGCACTCATTGCTGGTGGCCGTCTCCGACTCTGCTACGACCCCCGAATACTCGCCGAGTACGACGAGGTATTGCGCCGGCCCTCGTTCGCATTCGAGGAGACGGATGTCGCGTCGTTCTTGGCGCAGGTTCGGGCGCAAGGTGAACTCGTCGTGCCTGTCCCGCAGTCGATTCGCCTACCACACGTTGACGACGAGCCCTTCCTTGAAGTCGCGGAAGCCGCGATGGTGAAGTTTCTCGTGACCGGCAATCTCCGTCACTTTCCCGATGGCAATTGGAAGACGCGCATCGTGTCGCCGCGGCAGCTTCTGGATCAGTTCAAGGATGCTGGGTAAGTCGCCGGTCGCCCGCCAACGCTTCGAGGCCGCCCTCGACTCCCTGGTCGAGGAGATCCGGGAGGACAACCACATCCTGGCCGCGATCCTGTGCGGCAGCCTGTCCCACGACGAGGTCTGGGACAAGTCGGACATCGACCTGGTGCTGGTCTGCACCG
>JAPPKV010000488.1 GCA_028819775.1 Gammaproteobacteria bacterium
GAGGGCATCTCGGGCATAGACATCGAGGACATACGCTACGCGCGGGAACTCGGCTTCTCGATCAAGCACTTGGGTCTTGCGCGTCTGCACGACCACGGAGTCGAGGCGCGTGTCCACCCGGCGCTGGTGCCGGAGTCGGTGCTTATTTCCAAGGTGTCGGGCGTGATGAACGCGGTGATGGCCCATGGCGATGCCGTGGGTTCCACGCTGTACGTCGGTCCCGGTGCTGGCGGCATGCCCACGGCTTCCGCTGTCGTCGCGGACCTGGTCGAATTGGCGCGCGGCACGTTGCCCGTGCCCCGACCGGCCGGACGACGACTGCCAAGCCTCGGAGTCGAGGGCGTGGACTGTGCCCACTACCTGAAGATTCCGGCGATCGACCAGCCCGGCGTGTTCGCGGAGGTCGCCGATGTGCTGAGCCGGCACGAGATCTCGATCGAGGCCGTGATCCAGCGTCCCCAGGCCATTCGATCCGGCGCCGAGCCTTGGGTGCCGATCATCATTGTCACCAACGACGTGCCGGAAGCGGTTGTGCGCGAATGCGTGTCCGAACTGGCCAGCCTAGCCGGCGTGACCGGAGAGATCGCGCGAATCCGGGTCGCGGACCTGTCCGCGATGATGCCCCCGACCTAGTCCGCGAACGCGCCCGCAAGGGCGCGCATCATCGCGGCTGGTCAGAAACCCGGACTAGCAGCCTGTCGGACTTTTCGGCGGCAGCCGAAAGGTCGGCGGGGTGCTAGGGCGGCTTGGGCTGGGGCAAAAGGCGGCGCCGCGAGGCACCGGCTTTTGTGGCGCTAGCTCCCGAGCATCGACGCCAAGGCTAACCTGCGCCCACCTTGCGCAGCTGAATTGCGTCCACCGCCTTCTCGGCCAGCACGTCCGAGATCACCACGACGGATTCATCCGGGCCGATGCCCTCGCGCTCCCGAAGGACCGCGAAGGCGGTCTGGATCGTCTTCTCGGGATCGTTGCTGAACGAGGTGCGATAGGCGAAAACGCCCCGGTTCAGCATCAGCCGCCGCCGGGTCTGGCTGGTATTCGTGAACGCAAAGATGGGCACTCGGTCCGGGTGGCAGTTGGTCATGAGGTCGGCGGTGATGCCTCGCCGCGTGATGACCACGATGCCGGCCGCGTGAATCGCTTCGGCAAGCCGTGCCGCGGACGTGGCGAGATGCTGCTTGGCGGTGTCGTTGGCCAACGACTCGTGGAGCGAAAAACCGCGTTGGCGCTCGCTCGCCTCGGCGATGTTGGCGAGTTGCTCGACGCAACGGTACGGATAGGCGCCGATGCTGGTTTCGCCGGACAACATGATGGCGTCCGCACCCTCGTACACGGCGTTGGCGACATCGGTGACCTCGGCACGGGTCGGAATCGGGTTCTCGATCATCGACTCCATGAGGTGCGTGGCGATGATGCAACGTTTGCCCAGCCGGGCGCAGATCTCCGCCAGGCGACGTTGCACGATAGGCAATGTCGCAATATCCGTCTCGATGCCTAGGTCGCCCCGCGCCACCATGACGGCGTCGGTGGCCCGCGCAATCTCCTCGGCGTTGCGTACGCCCTCGGTGTTTTCGATCTTGGCGATCACCTGGATCACCCGCCCGGCCCTTGGACCGAGCAACTCCCGCAGTTCGCCGATGTCGTTGGCGGAGCGGACGAAGGACAATGCAATGAAATCGATCTCTTCGGCGATGCCGAACGCGATGTCGTCTCGATCCTTGTCGGTGATCGATGCCAGATTCACGGCAATGCCGGGCAAATTGACGTGCTTGCGGCTACCGAGCAGGCCGCCGTCGGCGACCCGGCACTCCAGCCGGCCGTTGGCGCGGGCGGTGACCCGCACGTTGATGAGCCCGTTGTCCAGTCTGACACGATCGCCGACCGCCACCGCGTCGGCGAGCCCGGGATAGTTCACCGCAATGGACGGGACGTCGGCGGCGGGTTGCGGCGTAACGTCGAGGAAGACCTTCTGCCCGGCATGCAGCGTCAGGGGCTCGTCGAGCGGTCCGGTGCGGATCTCGGGCCCTTGGGTATCCAGCATGACCGGCATGGGATAGCGGACCTTGCGGTTCAAGGTCTTTATCCAATGGATGATCTCCGCGGCCTCGTCCTGGCTCGCGTGGGACATGTTGAGACGTACCACCGACATGCCGGCTTCGTAGAGCCGCTCGATGCCCTCGTAGGAGGCCGTCGCCGGCCCCACCGTGCAGATGATCTTGGTCTTGCGGCGCGTGGTTGCCATTGTCGGGCGAGCCTAAGGCTTGGGGGATCCGGACCAGTATCCCGGCGGTCGTCCCCGGGCCCAGACGTGCTCCCGGGCGACTTCCTCGTTGAGATCCGCGCCCCAGCCCGACCGGTCGGGTATCGCCACGCGACCTCGGTCGAATTCGAGCGACTCGGTCACTAGATCGTCCTTCCACGGCACGTCGTCGATGTCGATTTCGCAGATACGGACGTTCGGGATGACCGCGCACAGGTGGAGCGAGTGCAGTGTAGACAGGTGGCTGTAGTAGT
>JAPPKV010000529.1 GCA_028819775.1 Gammaproteobacteria bacterium
TCTCGTCTAGATTCGCCCGGGCGAAGAGCCGGTCCTTCTCCATCAGGAAGTCGGTTACCAGGATGGGGCCAAGCAGATCGTCGCGCGCGAAGCCAGCGACTTGGTTGGCGCGGTGCAAGAGAAAGAACAACTGCGTGGGTAGCGCATGGCGCCGGCCCTCGCGGTAGAAACGGTCGAGGAACGGGTTTTCGATGGCGGGTTCGAGGACCAGCGGGCGGTGGAAGGTGTCGGCCAGGCGTCGTGCCAACGTCGTCTTGCCGACGCCGATCGGTCCCTCGACCGCAATGTAGTGTGGTGCCCAAGACGCTTCTGCGGCCGGGGATTCTGGTGCCGCTACCGCCATGGCGTCTGCGCGCCGGTCATGGTTGCACGGCCTCCCGGGGCGGGCGTGGACCGCCGTTCGCCGCACTCGCGTTGGCCGGGCCCCGGTTGGGGCGATTGCGGCCGCGCCGGCGGCGCCTTCGACGAGGACGTCCCGACGGTAGTTCACGGAGCAGCGTGTCGGTGTCTTCCGTTTGGGCGTTCGTCCACCAATCGCCAAGCGCCTGGGGGGCGTCGCCGGTCGCACACCGGATCAGCAGGAAGTCGTATGCGGCGCGGAACCGCCGGTGCGCAAGTACTCGCGCAACGTCGCGCGCCGTACGCCGGGCGAGAAGGGGTTGCAGGTGCCAGACGTCGCGCACGAACCAGGCGTGGCGTCGCGGTATTGCGATGGTGGACTGCTGGGCGGCGATCACGGCGCTCGCGGGGTCTTCCTCGCGAGGAGGTGCGGACGTCGCGGAGGGCTCGAGGCGGTCGAGATACTCCTGCCACAGGAACGCGGCAATGAGAAAACCCGGCGTTACCGGCTTGTTTTCCTTCAATCTTCGATCCGTGCTGGCGAGCGCGAGCTTGGCGGTCGCCTGCCCGTGTGGTGGCAGGGGGAAGAGCATTTCCACGAGATCGTGTTGGCACAGCAACTCGAAGGCTCGTTCACCGTGCCCAGTAAGAAACAGCTTGGTGAATTCGTCGAACAGTCGCGCCGGCGGTATGGCGTTGAGCATCTCGCACATCGGAGCGATGGCCGCTTCGGTATCGGGATGCAAGTCGAGGTCCAGTTTGGCGGCGAACCGGATGGCGCGCAGAATCCGCACGGGGTCTTCCTGGAACCGGGTCTCGGGCTCCCCGATGAGACGCAGGGTGCGGGATCCAATGTCCTTCATTCCCTCGCAATAGTCGAGCACCACATCCGCGGTTGGGTCGTAGTAGAGGGCGTTGACGGTGAAGTCGCGCCGGAACGCATCCTGGTCGATGGTTCCGTAGAGGTTGTCCCGAATGATCATGCCGTCGTGGGATAGGTGGGGCCCGTGGTCTTCGCCGTCGGTAACCGCGCGCCGGAACGTCGACACCTCGATGATTTCGCGCCCCATTCGAACGTGCACGATTCGGAACCGTCGGCCCACGAGGCGGACCCGGGGGAAGACGCTCCTCACGTCCTCTGGGGTCGCGTCGGTCGCGACGTCGAAGTCCTTCGGCACCTTGCCGAGCAGCAGATCCCGGACACAGCCGCCGACAAGATAGGCGTCGTATCCGGCGGTGCGCAGTTTGTCGATCACGGCGACTGCCTTCTCGGACACGCGAGTGCGGTCGATGTCGTGTTCGGCAATCCGCTTCAGCAAGGAGAAGGATGGCGTCTCGAAAGGTGCGGCGATTGTATAGTCAGCGGCACCTACCCGCCAGCGGCACCGCGCCGAGGTGCCCCGGTGACGCCCCGACCGCGCCGGCAACTACACCGGCACACCGGTGGCGATGCGGGCGACTGGGAATGCCTGGCCGATCTGAGGGGAGGACGACGAGATCGTTCCGCAAAGTGCTCATCAGGGGTTAGAGGGCTCAAGTGGAACACCCTCGAGCAATCCGATTGTCCGCGCAACCGCATCCCTGAGCCGCAATAGCATCAACTCAGGTAGTTCGACCAGGTAGGACTCGCCATGGATCGAGCCAATCTCAGTGTCTGCAATCACGCGCCTTGCTTCATTCTTGGTAATCACGACATCCTGGGTACGAAAGTGTCTGATGAGCGCCTCGCGCCATGCTGACCCCATCCGCGCTGCCGGTTTGCGGAGAAGCTGGATCATGACCGAGTCTATGGCATCCCCCTCCGGTGCCTCGCTTGGCGCTAAAGCGAGAACTCCTGCGTTGCCGGCCTGTCGGTAACCTACCTCTCGATACTTGAGCAGAACCAACTCCCTATACGGTTGCCGTCGGAGCTTTACGACAGCGCGCCAGGTACCAATCAAGGTGATGTAGTCGGCGTTTGCATGTAGACAGATCCGCAACAGGTAGCTATCGAAGCCCGGATATAGGTTAACGACTATGCGCTTGGCACGGGTGTTTACGAATCGTGCCCGGATGAACGTGTCGATTGGCACCCTTTGTTTGGGTGCGATTTTTGGTAGCGGATTGCCTACGAGCAGCCAGTCCACCGGATCGTGTATCACATCTAAGAGCTCTGATGGTAAGGAT
>JAPPKV010000067.1 GCA_028819775.1 Gammaproteobacteria bacterium
TGTCCCGTCCCGGCGCGCCCTCCGGGCGCGTTTCGAGAATGCTCGCGCATTCTCGGGGCAGTCAATTGACGCCTTGCGCCCCTCGCGCGGGCGACCGCACACCCCGACGAGCGCGTTAAGGTTTCCCCTACGAACCGTCCAGCGGGTCGAACAGCCGTACGCTCATCACTTCGTCGATACCCGCGATGCGCCCGAGCAGCGCCTCGCTCGGCTTCGTGTCGAGGTCGATCAGGTTGTAGGCGACGTGTTCGCGGCTCTTGTTGATCATGTCGATGACGTTGATGCGGGCGTCGGCCAGTGCCGACATGATCTGGCCGAGCATGCCCGCCACGTTGGCGTTGGTGACGCCGACACGGTAGCCGCCCGCCGGATCAAGAGCCACCGACGGGAAATTGACGGAGTTGTCGACGTTGCCGTAGAGCAGGAACTGCCGTAGCTGGTCCGCTGCCATCACCGCGCAGTTCTCCTCCGCTTCGGCGGTGCTCGCCCCCAAGTGCGGCGTGGTGTGCGCCTTGGGTTCCCCGGCCAGGACAGTACTCGGAAAGTCAGCCAGGTAGGCCGCCAGGGTGCCATCGCCGAGTGCGGCCTTGATGGCTGCTTCGTCGACCACCTCCTGCCGGGCGAAATTCAACAGCACGGAATTCGGCCGCAGGTTGCCAAGCAGGTCGGCGTCGACTAGGCCGAGGTTCTCGGCCAGCGCCGGTATGTGCAGGGAGACGTAGTCGGATCGCGCGAAGAGCGTCGGCAGATTCTCCATGCGCTTGACCTCGCTCGGCAGCCGCCAGGCCGCGTCGACGGACAGCGCGGGGTCGTAGCCCAGAACGTCCATGCCGAGATTGAGCGCCGCCCGGGCCACACGAGAGCCTATCGCGCCAAGTCCCACGATTCCCAGGGTGCGGCCCGCCACCTCATGGCCCTTGAAGCGGGATTTCTCGGCCTCCACCAGGCGGTGCAGTTGGGCGTCATCGGTGACCGCCTCGAGGGATCGCACGTAGTTGAACCCGCCAAGCACGTCCCGGGACGTCAGGAGCAATGCCGCGAGCACGAGTTCCTTGACCGAGTTGGCATTGGCGCCCGGCGTGTTGAAGACGACAATGCCGCGCGCGGAACACAGCTCCACGGGCACGTTGTCCACGCCGATCCCCGCTCGGGCGACCGCCGCAAGGCTTCGGGATAGTTCGTCGTCGGCGAGCTTGTGGCTGCGCAGCAGGATCGCGTGGGGATCCGACACCGAGGGTCCCACCTCGAAGCCGTGATCGGGAAATCGTTCGAGCCCCTTGGGCGCGACCTTGTTGAACGTTCTGACGCGGTACACCGGTCTACCAATGAAGCTACCTGGCGAGCGTGGCCTTGGCCAACTCGTCGATGATCAGCGAAGTGCTGTCGTGCCTGCGGAATGCCTGCATCCGCCGGCGGAACTCGCCCGAAAGGGCGGCGAGTTTAGCGACACCGGCGACCAATGTCTCGGAATTAAGTGCGTCTTCGGTCAGGACCATGCTCCAGCCCCGGGATTCGGCGTAGCCAGCGTTCTCGATCTGATCGCCGCGACTGGCCGTCCGCGGCAGCGGCACGAGAATGTGCGGCTTGCCGAGTACCAGCCACTCGTAGAGGGCGTTGGCCCCGGCCCGGGAGAGCACGATGTCGGCGGCCGCAATGATGTCTCCCCACTCATCCGACACGTACTCGCGCTGCGTATAGCCGCGCAGGGCCCCGAGAGACTCGTCGATCTTGCCCGCGCCGCAGACGTGAACCACGTCGTATTCGGCCAGCAGTTCGTCCAAGGATGCCCGGAGCACCTCGTTCAGTCTCGCAGCACCAAGGCTTCCCCCGACCACGAGTAGGACGGGGCGCTCGGCGTCGATCCCGAGCCGTTGCCGCCCGCGCGCTGCGTTGCCGCGCAGCAGTTCCCAACGCAGCGGCGTCCCGGTAACGACTACCCGGGCGTGCGCCACGCGCGTATCTTCGAAGTTGACGCACAATGTCGTCACGAACCTCTGCGCTAGACGGTTTGCGAGACCCGGCGCGAGATCGGACTCGTGGGCCACTACCGGGATACCCTTCAACCAGGCGCCCACAACGACGGGAAACGACACGAAGCCACCCTTGGAGAACACCACCGCAGGTCGAATGCGCCCCAGGAGTCGCCAGGCCTGTAGGATGCCGACGGGAATGCGCAACGCATCGACGAAGTTCTCGAACGAGAAGTAGCGTCGAAGCTTGCCCGCCTGGATGCCGTGGAAGGGGATGCCGAGCGGGGCGACGAGACGTCCTTCGGGCCCGTCCGTGCTGCCCACGAAGTGCACCGACGAACCCGCTTCCAACAGGGCTTCGGCGACGGGCATTGCCGGGACGACATGGCCTGCGGTGCCGCCGCCGGTGATCACGACGCAGGGCGGTACGCCGGGGTTTCCCGTCGTCACCGCTGCGTCACAGGCTAAGCGTCTGCTTGACGAACGGGATGGTGAGGCGCCGGCCTTGGGCGAGCGATGCCTGGTCGAGCCG
>JAPPKV010000037.1 GCA_028819775.1 Gammaproteobacteria bacterium
GGTTGGGATCGCCGAAGGGACTCGCGGCACCCGTTTGTCGGATGCGCTCCCGTTCCAGTTCGACGGTCACGTTGACGCGCTGCAGGTCGAATCGGAAGTTGGTGGCCAGCGTGGCCGTGTCGCGCCGGCCCACGGTGCCATCGGTGAAGGCACCGTCCGCGTATTGCCTGTTCCGGTCGCGGCTGCTGGCGAGGGTGAGCCACGACTCGATGGTGTCGGTAGGGCTGAAACGCAACGCGCCATGGACCACTCCACTCCGGCCTTGGGCGTTCCGGTCGCCATCTGCCGGCAGGTAGCGGGGTCCTGGGGTCGGATCGTAGTCGACGTCCGTGTCGGTGAGTCGAGCGGCGACCGACGCCTGCCATCGATTCCAACTTCGACCCAGGTTGACGTGCGCCGTGGTGTTGGCGAAGCCGTCGTCCTCGTCGCCCGCTGCGGGGTTTGTTCCGTCGCTGACGACTCGTCCCACGGCAACCGACGCATGTCGGTACCCCGAGACCCGCGCGAATTCGAAATCGGCATCCACGGTGCCGTGCGAGCCCCCACCGAGCGCGAGGCGGCTAGCGTCCCGGCGAGGGGTCGTGTCGAGATACAGGACACCCGCCAGCGCATCGCTGCCCCAGATCGCGCTCTGCGGGCCAGCCAGATACTCGACACGCTGGACACCCGCGAAGTCCAAAGCACCGAAATTGAACTCGGCGCCGAGCGCCGGGTCGTTCAACGCAATGCCATCGAGCAGGACCAGCAGGTGATTCGACTCGGCCCCCCGCACCCGGGCTTGGGTCAGCGAGCCACGGTGGCCGTTGGTGGATAGCGCGAACCCCGGCAATACGCGAAGGGCGTCGGCCGCGTGGAAGAAAGCCTCGTCCACCTCATCTTCACCCATGACCACGACGCGCTGATCCACGCTGCCGATCCGGCTCGCGGTGACGACGATTTCCTCGATGGCGAGTTCGGCCCCGCAGGCCATCCACGCGGGAGTCGCCACGGACGCCAGGGCGAGGAGCTTCTTGGTCATTGGCCGATCCGGTGTTGACGAAACGTCCCAACTTAACGAGTCGCGCGTTAACCGGGTCTCGCTTTGCTCACGTTCTCGATGAGCGACTTCCCAAGACTTCCAGATGGACGGCAGCCGAACGGGCGAGCGCATCTAGGTCGTAGCCGCCCTCCAACACCGAGACGATTCGCCCTGCGGAGTGACGGTTCGCGGCGTCGGCGATTAGCCCCGTCACCCACCCGAAGTCTTCTTCGGTCAGGAGGAAGTCTCCTAGCGGATCGTCGGCGTGACCGTCAAACCCGGCGGAGACGAGGATCAACTGCGGCTGGAACCTGTCGAGCGCCGGCAGCCAGTCGCGTTCCAACGCATTCCGAAACTCGATGCCTCGGGTTCCCGCGGGCAACGGCGTGTTGACAATGTTCGGCCGGTCCACATCGAAGTAGCGGTAGGGGTAGTGGGGGTGCTGGAAACTCGAGCAGACCAGCACCGACGGATTGTCCATGAACGCCGCCACCGTGCCGTTGCCGTGGTGGACGTCGAAATCGAGCACGGCCACGCGGTCGACCCGGTCGTCTTCGAGCGCGGCCATCGCGGCGACGGCAATGCCGTTCAAGAAACAGAAACCCATCACCGCGGATTCCTCGGCATGATGTCCCGGTGGTCGTACTGCACAGAACACGCGCTGTTCCTGCTTCGCCAGAACCATCTTGACGCCATCGACGGCGGCCCCCGCGACGGCCTTGGCGGCGTGCAGGGATCGTGGTCCCATGGCCGTGTCCGGGGTCACGTGGACGAGGCCCGATCCGGGGACCACCCGATCCAGGGCATCGAGATAGGACTCGGCATGGATCTTGGCCAGATCCGGACGCTTGGCAAAGCTCGCCTCGTATACGTCGACTTCGTCGAGAATGCCGCACTGCCTGAGGTGGCGAAGGACCGTCGACAAACGTTCAGGGCACTCCGGATGACCGGGATCCATCTCATGTTCGAGGCAGACGTCGTGGGTGATGAGCGCGGTCAAGGGGTCACCCCATGGTCTGCGGCAGCCAGAGCACGATACTCGGGAACGCCAGCAGCACGGCCACGGTCAGCACGTCGGCAACGAAAAACGGACCGATGCCGCGGAACACGTCCTGGAGGGGAATGGCCAGCGATCCTCCGTCCTCCGTCCGCAATTCCCGGGCGACGCCGGCCACGACGAAGCAGTTCAGGCCGATGGGCGGCGTGATCAGGCAGATCTCCGCCATTTTGACCACCACGATGCCGAACCAGATGGGGTCGTAGCCGAGGGCGACGACGGCGGGATAGACCACGGGTAGGGTGAGCACCAGCATCCCTATGGCGTCCATGAACATGCCGAGGACGGCGTAGGCGAGCAGGATGCAGATGATGATGAGCAGCGGCGGCATGTCGAGCGTAACGACCCAGTCGGCAAACGCCTCGGGCAACCCCGCGAAGCCCAGGAACCGCACGAACAGGAACACGCCCCAGATCAGCG
>JAPPKV010000158.1 GCA_028819775.1 Gammaproteobacteria bacterium
AACGCCTGCCGCCCAAGGTGCCGCGGACGGGGAAGAAGTACCCGTATATCGACACGTGGTAGCCACGGTCCGCAGGTAGTCGCAACCCGGGAGGAACGCGTGGTCCATTGGCAGGTTCCCGAGCCGCGCGCAACGGCTGAAGTCGAACTGGACGACGGCACCCGCGTGTTGCTTCGCCGACACGGAAATCCCGCGGGAACCCGGTTGGTGCTGAGTCACGGCAACGGCCTTGCCGTCGATCTCTACTACCCGTTCTGGTCGTTGCTCACGAGTCGGTTCGATCTCGTACTCTACGACTTCCGCAACCACGGCTGGAACGAGCGGGGCGACATCGCGGAACACAGCATCGCGACCTTCGTCGCGGACAACCGGGCCATCGCGAGGGGTATCGACCGAGTTTTCGGCCCAAAGCCCCGGGTCGGCGTCTTCCACTCGATGTCGGCGACCACCGCACTCGCGGATGACCATCCCGGCAGCGGCTTCGAGGCCCTCGTGCTGTTCGACCCGCCCGTATACGCGCCGAATGCGGACCTGATCGGGGCCGAGGCTCGATGGGGGCGGCAGAGCCGAAGTGCGCGTCAGCGGAAACGGCATTTCGGGACGACGGCGGAACTCGCCGACGGCGTCCGCAACGCGCCCGCGTTTTCGCGATTGCTGCCGGGCGTGCCGGACCTGTTCGCCGAAACGACCCTCCGGCGGAAGGCGGGCGGAGGCTACGAACTCCGCTGCCCGCCCGAGTACGAGTCCAGAATCTGCGAATGGGCCTTGGCCTACATCGTGAATCCGGATCCGGGTGATTTCGCGTGTCCGGTCAAGGTGATTCGTGCCGACGCGGCCTTGCGTTCACCTTTCGGGTCGAGCCTTGATCTCGATGCGCTCGATGGTCTCGATTGCGACTACGTGTCCGGGGCCACCCACTTCATGCAAATCGAAAAGCCGAAGGAATGCGTCGCGTTGATGGTCGGGTTCCTGCAACGCCTTGGATTGGCACCGTAGGGGCGACCCTGGGGCGACCCTTGTGGTCGCCCGGGCCGGTTTTCCAACGGGACGGGACAAGCCCGTCCCCTACGGGGCGTCTTTCCGAGGATTGCCGTGTCCCCGCTCTCGACAGGCTGGCATGCGCGGAACATGAATTCATGCTCAATTCATGGCCGGTATGATTCAGATACGCAACGTACCCGACGCGTTGCACCGCCAGATCAAAGCCCGAGCGGCACTGGAGGGCATGTCCATGTCGCTCTACATCCTGCGCCAACTGGAAAAGGCGCTGGCGCGGCCAAGCCGTCGAGAATTGGTGCAAGCCGTTCGAAGGCAAGCTGGCGTCCGACTCGATCCCCCGCCTGCCGAGCTCATCGAAGAGGAGCGGAACTCGCGGAGTCTTTCGCGAGACCCTTAGGGTGGTACTCGATGCATCTGGCGCCGTAGCGTTTCTCCTCAATACCGACTCTGGGAGCAGGCTTGCGTCTCGGTTGATGGACGACAGCGAAGCCGTGTCCGTCCCGCACTTGATCGATCTGGAAATCGCCCAGGCGTTGCGCCGTTACGTATCGCGAGGTGCGTTGAGCGTAGAGCGCGGGTCGCTGGCGTTGGACCATTGGCGCGATTTCGACGTAGACCGCTATCCCCACGAGCCGTTCCTGGCGCGAATCTGGGAACTACGCGCGAACGTCAGTGCCTACGATGCCGTCTACGTCGCGCTTGCCGAGACGTTGTCGACCGTGCTCGTGACCGGCGACCGCCGCTTGGCGGGAGCGCCTGGAGTTAAGGCTCGCATCGAGTTGGTATGAGGCCAGCCTGGCCGATCTGCTTGCCTAAGTGGGCGCGCGTCACGCGCTCGAACTCCTCAGGCCACGCCGCGCCCAGTTCCGCAGCGAGACGACGGGCACGGGGCAGGAACTCCCGGCTGATTGCCGCGGTGCGGGCGAAAATGCTCGGCCAATTGGCTTCAAGGGGTGGCAACGCGTTCAGGACGGCGAACTGGATCGTCGTGAGATCCTGCCTCAATGCGAGTACGCCTCGCCGGCACTGCGGCCGGTTCTCCATCACCATGACCCGGATCAACATGCCGCGTAGCAGTTCCACGCCGTTCTGAGCGACGACGACGTCGTCTCTTGCCTTGACGACGACCGTTAGACCGAGCACCCGAATGAACTCGTTGACGATGTCGAGCAGGTCGGCGGAAGACGGCAATGGGGGCTGTCTGTCCGGTTGGCGGATCGACCCCAGCAGATCGTTGTGGTCGAACAAGGGCTTGAGTTCGTTATTGGCCAGAAACGCAAGCTCCGGGGGACTCACCACCGTGAGATCGAACCGGAACCATTCGGTGGTTATGGCATTGATGGTCCGTGCGTTCGGCAGCGTCTTCGAGAACAGGATGGGGGTGATCTCGTCCAGTCGGTCGGCGAGGGCGTTGAGGACGGTCCGAATCTGCGCCGATTCGGCGGAGACCACATAGATGTCCACGTCGCTGTAGTCATCGGCGTCG
>JAPPKV010000210.1 GCA_028819775.1 Gammaproteobacteria bacterium
GCCAAAGCCTCGGCCAGGTCGACCGCCGGCATACGCATCTTGCGATCCGTCTCGATCGCCGCGAACAGCGACGTCGGGTCGGTGGAGTCACCGCGCCCGGCACGGATACCGCGGTAGCCGTCGATCAAGGACGCCGCGTCTTCGACGTTGGCGGAGACCTCCGCCAGTAACCCCGCGTCGTCGAGATTCGCGGTCTGGGGGTTGTTCAGCGTGAAACCGCGCCATTCGTCGCGCTGCGTGCCAACCAGAACCGGGATGCCGTCCGCCGCGCCTCCTTTGACCGCATCGAGCGGAAACTCGCCGACTACCGCACCGTCCACACAGGGTTGAAACGACATGCCGCCACCTGCGGTCCGATAACCCGCGGCGGCCTCAATCAAGGCTTGTGGTTCGAGGGCCATAAGCTTGTGGACGTCGTCCTTCGGCGACAGGCCCATTTTGTGGAGCAGGCCATCCGCCACCTCGACCGCTCGAGCGAGCGTATTGGCGGTGCTTGTCGCGCCGCTGATGAGAATCCCGCGATGGAAGAGCCCCTTCGCCGACGGGGAGGCTAGCAACGCGCCGACGCTCATGGCACCGGCGGACTCGCCGAAGATCGTGACGTTGCCGGGGTCGCCGCCGAACGCGCCGACATTGTCCCTAATCCACCGGAGTGCCTCGATCTGGTCCAAGAGACCCTCGTTACCGCAGGCGGGAATGCGTCCGTCAGTCAACTCGTTGAGGTTCAGCCAGCCCAACGCGCCGACCCGGTAGTTGACGGTGACCACCACCACGTCTCCCCGTCGGGCGAGGTTCGACCCGTCGTAGACGGGCGTGCCGCCCGTACCGCCTTGGAAGCCGCCGCCGTGGATCCAGACCAGGACCGGACGCTTGGCCGTGTCGGCATCGGGTGTGAACACGTTCAGTTGCAGGCAATCCTCGTCCCGGAAAGCGGCATTGCGGATGTTGAACACGAACGACAGCATCCCGGCGTTCTCCACCGCCTGCTGCCACGCCTGCTTGCCCCACTCCGTCGCGGCACGAATACCCGACCAAGGCTCCGGCGGCGCCGGTGGATGCCAACGCCGGGCACCGGCAGGTGGCGCCGCGAACGGGATGCCCTTGAAAGCGCAAACGCCGTCGTCGCTCGTTCCCTCGACCTTGCCGTACCGCGTTTCGACAACCGCCATGTCCTCTCCAGAATGCGCACGAAAGCGTTTCATCATGGAGCTAAATGACGGTGCGGGCAAACGGACGCTCGATCCGCGGCGGGCGTCCACGCTTTCGACGGTCCCAACAGCCTGCTACTGTGACCGAAGGGAGGAGCATCTATGGACCTACGAGAGAAACACGCCATCATTACCGGTGGTGCAAGCGGCATCGGCGCGGCAAGCGCACGCGAGTTCGCGCGACTTGGCGCAGTTGTCGTCCTGGCCGATAGGAACGGCGATGGCGCACGCGACGTGGCGAACGAAATCGGCGGCATGGCGGTCGCCTGCGACGTCGGCGACGAAGCCGACGTCAACGCCCTGGTGGCGGAAGCGGAGGCCGCCAACGGGCCGGTGGACGTGTTCTTCTCCAACGCCGGCATCGCCACCGGCGGCTATCCCCTGGATACGGACATCGACACCTGGAACGAGCAATGGCAGGTCAACGTCATGGCCCACGTGTTCGCGGTCCGCGCCGTGCTGCCGTCGATGCTCGAGCGCGAATCCGGCTACCTGCTGCACACGGCTTCCGTCGCCGGAATCCTCACCAGCCACGCCAACCTGACCTACGCGGTCACCAAGCACGCCGTGGTCGGACTCGCCGAGTGGCTGTCCATCACGTACCACAACAAGGGTGTTCGCGTGTCATTGCTGGCACCCCTAGGCGTTCGCACACCGATGCTCGGGTCTTCGTCGTCATCCTTCGTCAGCAACGCGGTGGGACCCATCAAGGAACCCGAGGAAGTGGCCCGCATGGTGTCCGATGCCGTGTTCGAGGAACGCTTCCTGATCCTGACCGATCCCATCGCCGAGACCTGGATGGCGCGCAAGGCCGGCGACCTGGAGCGCTGGCTGAACGGCATGCGGCGGATGCAGTCGAGGATCGAGGGGGCCGGCTAGCAAAGCCAACCACGGCGCCACAACGGATGGATGAGGGTCAACGGGCCACGTCTCCAATCGTCGACGCGTCCAGACCCTCTAGATCGCGGCGCCAGCCGCATTGGATGAACGAAGGTGGCCCGGCACCAGCCAGCGTTCGACCTGCTCGAAGACCAGTTCGGTCAGGACGGCGAGCAACGCCGCCGGAATCGCGCCTTCGAGAATCAGCCGGGTGTCGTTTAGCGCGAGACCCTTGACGATGGGGTCGCCGAGCCCACCGGCTCCGATAAACGCCGCCAACGTCGCCGTACCGATGCAGATGACCGTCGCCGTGCGCACGCCGGCGACGATGCTCGGCATGGCCAGCGGGACGAAGACGTGGCGTAGTTCCTCGGCGGGCTTGAGTCCCA
>JAPPKV010000270.1 GCA_028819775.1 Gammaproteobacteria bacterium
GAGGCAGGCGGCAAGGACGACTACTTCTGGATCGACATACCGGTCGGCTATCTCTACACCATCGGCAATCCCCGCACCGACTGGTGCTATCGAACCGAGCCCGAAGCCGGCCTGAACGGCCGGTCCATCGGCTATGCGCGCGGCAAGGTGCTCGGTGGATGCTCGTCCATCAACGCCATGATCTACATGCGCGGCCAGGCGAGCGACTACGACCACTGGGCGCAACTCGGCAACCGCGGCTGGTCTTGGGACGACGTCCTACCCTTGTTTCGCCGGAGCGAGGACTATCAGCACGGGGCCAATGAATACCACGGGGCCGGCGGCGAACTGCGCGTGGAGGAACGCCGGGTCAACTGGGAGATCCTAGACGCCTGGCGCGATGCCGCTGCGGAGTGCGGGATTCCGAAGATCGACGAGTTCAACCGGGGCGACAACCTAGGCTGCGCGTACTTCCAGGTGAATCAGCGCCGTGGGCGGCGTTGGAGCGGCACCAAGGCGTTCCTTCGGCCCGCCCTGAGGCGACCGAATCTAGACGTCATGACCAACGCCCAGGTTCACCGTATCGAGTTCGACGGACGGCGGGCAGTTGGCGTCAGCCTCGACACACACCCTGACGGCCTGCGATCGATCCGAGCGCGGCGGGAGGTTTTGCTGGCCGCCGGATCGATAGGTTCCGTTCAGATCCTCCAACTCTCCGGCATCGGTCCCGGACAACTGCTCCACGACCGCGGTGTGGGCGTCGTGCACGATCTTCCCGGAGTCGGGGAAAACCTGCAGGACCACCTTCAGATTCGCACGATCTACCAGGTCACCAACACGGTGACACTCAATCGCCGCGCCGGGTCATTGCTCGGCAAAGCGGCGATGGGTTTGGAGTACCTGCTGTTCAGGACTGGGCCGCTCACCATGCCACCGTCGCAGCTCGGCGCATTCGCCAAGAGCGACGCCAACCAAGGCACCGCAAACCTCGAATGGCACGTGCAACCCCTTTCCCTTGACGCCTTCGGTGAACCATTGCACGCCTTCGACGCGATCACACCATCGGTGTGCAACCTGCGACCGACCAGCCGCGGTAGCGTTCGCATCGCCAGCAGCCGCATCGAGGACCCGCCCCGAATCGCACCGAACTACCTCGCCACGGACGAGGACCGTGCCGTGGCAACCGCAGGGCTTAAGTTCACGCGCCGCATCATGTGCGCCAAGGCCCTGCGCCCGTTCGATCCCGTGGAGTGGAAACCCGGCGCCGACTGCAACACGGACGCAGCGCTACTGCATGCCGGCGGCGACCTCGGCACGACGATCTTTCACCCAGTGGGAACTTGCCGGATGGGGCGGGACCCGTTGGCCGTGGTGAGCGAGCGCCTCAAGGTTCATGGCATCGACGGCCTTCGCGTCATCGACGCATCCGTCATGCCGACCATCACGTCCGGAAACACCAACGCTCCGACGGTGATGATCGCCGAGCAAGGCGCGGGATTCGTGCTCGACGATGCACAGACCGCGTAGGGGACGGGCTTGTCCCGTCCCGCTCGATGGCGTGCAAAACGGTAGGCGGGCGACCACAAGGGTCGGGGCGGGCGACCACAAGGGTCGCCCCTACGGCGGCGATGTCGATCACGTCCCGACGTGATGCGACGTCAATGCGCCAATGATCGTCGTCTCGGCGCGAACAGCCGCCTGGCGGATTTGCCGAGCATCGAAGGCACCCGGCGGATGGCCCTCATGTACGGCTGATGCGGCAACGCCAGCATGGCGGGTGTCGCCACCAGGGTGAGCAGCGTGGCGAAGGTCAGGCCGGAGACGATGGCTTGTGCCAGCGGCACCCAGAACCCCGCCATCTGACCCCCGTAGATGATGGTGCGATTGATGAAATCGATGGACAGGTGGCTGGCCAGGGGCAGCAGGCCGAAAACGGTGGTCACCGTGGTCAGCAGCACCGGCCGGAAGCGCTGCGCCCCGGTGCGGATGATCACGTCCACGGGACCAAGTTCCGGATGCTTGTCGCGTATGTGGTTGTAGGTATCGATGAGCACGATGTTGTTGTTGACGACGATTCCAGCCAGCGCAACCACGCCGACCCCGGTGAGAATCGCGCTGAACGGACTTCCGGTCACCAGGAGGCCGATGAGCACGCCGGCCGTCGACATGATGACGGCGACGAGGATCAACGCGGCCTGGTAGAGGCTGTTGAACTGGGTCACGAGCAGCACGAACATCAACAGCAGGGACATCACCAGTGCGACGATGATGAAGGCAATGGACTCCGCCTGTTCTTCGTTTGCACCCCGGAATGCGATGTCGACACGTGGATCCAACTCCTTACGTTCTAGCCAGGCCTGGATCTCCCCGACCTTGTCGTCGGCGAGCACGCCGGGGGCCACGTTGGCACGGATGAACATCACCACCCGGCCGTCGATGCGTTCGATGCTGTCGAGGTTGGGTACGGCCTCGCGCTGCACGAAGTTCGAGATGGG
>JAPPKV010000053.1 GCA_028819775.1 Gammaproteobacteria bacterium
CCGCCGCAGGGGCCGCCAACCTGCTGCTGGCAAGCGCGGAAGGACGGATCAGCCAATTCGTGCGGAGCGAGTTCAAGGTTCAGCCCACCGACGGCTGGACAAACCAGTGGCAGGTGCTGGCGCGAGCTTTGTTCTAGGATTGTCTTGAGCGAACGGCGTGCGTAGGGGACACTCTGGGGACACCCTTGTGGTGTCCCGTCACGGGCGACCGCGCGCCCCTGGCGCGTTAGGGTCGCCGCTACGGACCCCTCGGATTCGGTTGCGAGCCCGATGGGCCAACAGACGTTTCCGCTCGTTCTCGAAACCCCCATCGGACGCCAGGAACGCGATCACGTCGTCAAGGTTCGCGACGCATCGAACCGGCACTTGCAGGTCTCTTTCCAACGCGGCAACCGCCGTTTCGCCACTGTCGGTTGACGGCTCCTGCCGGTCCAGGGCAAGTACGATGCCGACCACTTCGCCGCCGGCGGCGGTGATGATCTCATGCGCTTCGCGCTTCGCCGCGCCGTCGGTGACCACGTCGTCGACGATCACCACCCGGGAACCCGCCATCGACGCGCCGACCAGCGTGCCGCCCTCCCCATGCGTTTTGGCTTCCTTGCGGTTGAACGCGGCTTCGACGTTGACGCCATGGTCCCTTGCCAACGCCACGGCAGCCGAAACGGCAATGGGAATGCCCTTGTAGGCCGGCCCGAACAAGACGTCGGGTTGGACCGGCAGGTGTGCGACCTCGTTCGCGTATGCCTTGCCCACGACATCGTGGCCCGCACCGTCCGCGACGGCCCCGAGGTTGAAGAAATAGGGGCTCTTGCGACCCGATTTGAGGACGAAGTCGCCGAACAGTAGGGCATCGCGCTCCAGCATCGCCCGGATGAAGTCCTCGGTCGTGCATCCCCGCCCGTCCGTCATTCGGCGAGCGCCTGGCGCTGGGATTCGAACAGGGTCTGAATGCCTGCCTCGGCAAGTCCGAGCAACTCGTCGAGTTGCCCCCGGCCGAAGGCACCGTTCTCCGCCGTTCCCTGGACCTCGATGAAGCCGCGTCCGTCCATCATGACCACGTTCATGTCCGTCTCGGCCCGGGAGTCCTCCGCGTAGTCGAGATCAAGGACGCAGCATCCCCGGTAGATGCCTACGGATACCGAGGCCACGAGACCGACGAGGGCGGCAGGCGCGACCTTACCCAAGGCATCGGCGAGAGCCACGCAGGCACCCGTGATCGACGCCGTGCGCGTGCCCCCGTCCGCTTGCAGGACATCGCAATCGATCTTGACGGTGCGTTCGCCGAGACGCTTGGTGTTCACGGCAGCCCGGAGCGAGCGGCCGATCAGACGCTGGATCTCCACGCTTCGACCGCCTTGCTTGCCGCGGGTGGCTTCCCGGTCGGAGCGCGTGTGGGTGGATGCGGGGAGCATGCCGTACTCCGCCGTGACCCAGCCTCGGCCCTGTCCGCGCAGGAACGAGGGAACCCCGGTCTCCACGCTGGCCGTGCAAACTACCCTCGTGTCGCCGAATTCGACCAGCACCGAGCCCGCAGCATGCTTGGTGAAACCTCTGTGGAGGGCTACCGATCGGAGCTCGTCCGCCGTTCGGCCGCTCGGCCGGGCTACATCCATGGTGTTGGCAGCATTGCGTCTTCCCCGCGCCGATTATAATGGCTCCATGGTGGCCAGCATGACTGCATTCGGACGCGCCCAAGGCGACTTGGTCGACTGGGAAATCCGGTCGGTCAATCACCGCTACCTTGAGATCTCATTCCGCCTGCCCGAAGCATTCCGGGACATGGAGCCGGGGCTGCGCGAACTCGTCGCGGGTCGATTGCGTCGCGGCAAGATCGACGCCACGTTGCGAATCGCCAACCAAGCCGGCGCTTCGCCGCGCCTGAACGAGGAGGCCCTCGACGGACTGATCGCCGCGGTGGAGGACATCCGCCGCCGCGTACCGTCCGCGGGTACCATCGACCCCGTCGAGGTGCTCCGGTTTCCAGGTGTTGTGCGGGACGATGACGACAATCTCTCCCGCTTCAAGGCCGCGGCACAGAGGAGTTTCGGCTCCGCCATCGAGGATCTCGTCGACCACCGAAACAGCGAGGGGGCCAGACTCGACGGTATTCTGCGAGAGCGATTGGCCATGCTGGAACAGGGAGCAGCCGCAATCCGCGAATTGGCCGCCGGCCACGCGAAGGTTCTACGCGACCGATTGCGCGGCCGGGTTCGGGAACTGGTCGATCAAGTTGATGGCGAACGCCTCGAACAGGAAGTCGCCCTTCTGGTGCAAAAGGCCGACGTTACCGAGGAGTTGGACCGGCTGGACGTCCACATCGCTGAGACACGCGGCAGCCTGGAAGCCGAAGGGCCCTGTGGCCGACGTCTCGATTTCCTGATGCAGGAACTGAACCGGGAGGCAAATACGCTCGCGGCCAAGTCGGTTCTCCCGCAAGCCGCGCGCATCGCGGTGGATCTCAAGGTCACCAT
>JAPPKV010000275.1 GCA_028819775.1 Gammaproteobacteria bacterium
AGCAGCACGAGGCCGACGATCGCCCAGGGGCGCATCTCGGGCGGGTTGGCCAGCAGCACGATGATGGCGACCATCTGGACCATCGTCTTGAGGCGCCCAACCCAGGATACCGACACGAGGCCGCGGCGGTTCATCTCGGCCATCCATTCGCGCAGCGCGGAGACGACGATCTCTCGTCCCACGATGATGATACCGGGCAGCGTCATCCACGGGTTCGCATGGCTGCCGATCAACAGCACCAACGCCGTCACGACGATCAGCTTGTCCGCCACCGGATCGAGAAACGCGCCGAATGGTGTGACCTGTTCGAGCTTCCGAGCCAGGAACCCATCGAGCCAGTCGGTGAACGCCGCACCCGCGAACAAGAGCGCCGCGACCCAGTGGTAGCTGTCGGTCGCTACATACACGACCGCGAAAACCGGCACTAGCGCGATCCGGCTGATCGTCAGGATGTTCGGCAGGCTCAAGGCGGGAAGACTATTGGCCATGTAGCGATCCATGAATCTCCGCTGCCAGTTTAAGGCTTATGCCCGGAACCTTGGAGATTTCTTCGGGACTGGCGCCCGAGATCGACGACACCGAGCCGAAGTGGGCAAGCAACTCGCGCTTGCGGCGTGGCCCAATGCCCGGAATGTCGTCCAGCACCGAACGGCGTTTCTGTTTCTGACGTCGGCCACGGTGACCGGCGATGGCGAAGCGGTGGGCCTCGTCGCGCACCTGTTGCAGAAGGTGCATGGCGGGACCGTTCGGCGGCAGCGCCAAGTCGCCGCCCCCGGCTAGCACGATGGTCTCGAGGCCGGGTTTTCGGGTCGGTCCCTTGGCAATGCCGAGTAGCGCGATGTCATCCAGCTGCAGGCTGCCCAGAACCTCGGCGGCGCGGTTCACCTGTCCCACCCCGCCATCGATGACGACGACGTCGGGCAGTATGCCCTCGCCCTGGGCCAGGCGCGAATAGCGGCGGCTGATGGTCTGTTCGATGGCGCCGTAGTCGTCGCCCCGGGCGATGCCCTCGATGTTGAACCGGCGATAGTCCGACTTCACGGGCCCCTCGGTATCGAACACCACGCAGGACGCCACGGTGGACTCGCCACCGGCATGGCTGATGTCGAAGCACTCGAGCCGTTTCGGTAGATCTTCGCTGTCGAGGGCGGATTGCAGCTCCACGAACTTGGACATCATGTTCTGGCGGTCGGCGACCAGGGCGTTCAGGGAGATTTCGGCGTTCTCCGCCGCCATCTTCGCCCAACGCGCGCGTTGCCCGCGCACACGACTGGACACTTCGACCTTTCGGCCCGCCTGCGCCGCGAGGGCGCTCGCCAGAAGGTCCGAGTCCTGCATGGGCACCGATGCGATCACGGATTTCGGAATCTCCCGATCGCCGCCGCCAAGGTAGTACTGGGAAAGAAACGCGAACAGCATGTCGCCGCCGGACATCGCCAGTTCGTTCTTGGGAAACCAGGTGCGATGCCCCAACAGCCGCCCATCCCGTACGAACAGCCCCTGTACGCAGACTTGCGCCGCAGCCCAGCCTCCAGCAGCGGCCTTGGCGCTCGTGGCGCCGTTGGCATCTCCCCTGCCGCGTACGGCACCGTCCGACGGCGCAATGCCGAATATGTCCACGTCACCACCGGCACCGTGAACGTACTGGTTCTCCTGCACCCGGCGCAGGTGATCGATCTGGTCCCGGTATCTCGCCGCCCGCTCGAATTCCAGCGCCTCCGCAGCGGCCTCCATCTTGGCCTTGAACTCGGCCAACACATCCTGGCTCTTGCCCTCCAGGAACATCACGGCCAATCGAACATCGTCGGCGTAGCGGTCGCGATCGATCAGACCGACGCAAGGTGCGCTGCAGCGATCGATCTGGTACTGCAGGCAGGGTCGCGACCGGTTCTTGAAGAAACCGTCCTCGCAGGGCCGGATGCCGAACAGTTTCTGCAGGATGTTCAGGCTGTCACGCACGGCGGCCGCACTCGGGAAGGGTCCGAAATACCTCCCCCCTTTCCGGGCGCCACGATGAAACGCCAACCGTGGATAGGCGTGTTCCGTCAAGTGAATATACGGGTATGACTTGTCGTCTCGGAGCACGACGTTGTACGGCGGCCGTTCCGCCTTGATCAGGCTCTGCTCCAGCAGCAACGCTTCGGTCTCGCTACTGGTGACCGTCACCTGGATATCGCGCACCTTGGCAACGAGAGCCATCGTCTTGGTGGTCAGTCCCGATGCACGGAAATAGGCGGTCACACGCGCCTTGAGATTTCGGGCCTTGCCGACGTAGAGAACGGCCCCGCCGTCACCGACCATTCGGTAGACCCCGGGTCTCGTCGTCAGACTTGCGAGGAAAGGTTCCGCGTCAAATGCCGACATGCCCTACCCCGGTGGGTCCGGCCCGATTCTAAGACCGCGCGCGAAACGGAATGACGTTGTCGTCGCGCTTGACGTAGATCTCTCGCTGACGACCCGGGCCGTCGA
>JAPPKV010000109.1 GCA_028819775.1 Gammaproteobacteria bacterium
GACGACTACGAAAGCTGGGGTGCCGCTCCGCGACCGGGGAGCCACGGGGGCGATCAGGCTTGGCGCGGCGATCCGGCGGGGGACAACTACTTCAGTTTCTTCAAGGGGCGGCTCGATGCCCCGGCGGGTGGCGTCTGGTTCGATGGTGACTGGGCGATGGTGTACGGTGCCATTGACTTCCTTCGGAGCTACGACGGCGATCAGCCGCTGTGCTTGTTTCTGCCGCTGGGGTATCCGCATCCGCCGTATTGCGTGGAAGAGCCCTGGTATTCGGTCACGAATCGCGACGACATCCCCGATCGCCACATCTACGAGACTTGGGATGACAAGCCCGGGCTGTTGAAGGGTATTCGCGATGGCCAACGTCTGACTGGCTGGACGGAGGAACGCTGGCGCGAGCTTCGGGCGACCTACTTCGGGATGTGCGCACGGGTGGACCACCAGTTCGGGATGTTGGTCGAGGCGTTGCGCGCTGGGGGAATCTTCGACGACAGCGCGGTGTTCCTGTTCTCGGACCATGGCGACTTCACCGGCGACTACGGCCTGGTGGAGAAGACCCAGAACACCTTCCAGGACTGTCTGAGTCGCGTCCCCCTCATCGTGAAGCCGCCGGCGGGTGTCGGGGTCGTGCCGGGGGTTCGCGACCAACTGGTCGAGTTGGTGGACTTTCCGGCGACCGTCTACGATCTCGCCAGGATCGACTGCGGCTACTGGCACTTCGGCCGGAGCCTCGCGGGACTCCTTGGCGACCCCGATGGCGTCCACCGCGATGCGGTGTTTACCGAAGGCGGTCGGCTGGAGGACGAGGTCCAGGCCAGCGAGTACGAAAGCCTATCCGCGGGCAACAAGCTGGGACTCTATTCGCCGCGTGTGAGTCTCCAGGTGGCCGAGACCCGCCCGCTCGCGCATACCAAGGCCGCGATGTGCCGCGATGGCCGGTACAAGTACGTACGCAGGGCGTTCGAGATGGACGAGTTCTACGACCTCGAGGAGGATCCGGGCGAGACACGGAACCGGATCGGCGATACGCGCTACGGCGATGAGATCATCCGCCTAAAGGAACGCATGCTGACATGGTACATGGAGACCTGCGACGTGGTCCCGCTTGAGACCGACCGGCGCAACTTCGCGCGCGCTTGATGCACGGCTTGACGGTATCCTCCCGAACACCATGGATCCATTGATTCAACGGGCGGGCGACATGCTCGACTGCTATCGCGTCGCGCTCGAGGCAGCCAAGGACCTGCTCGACGAGCGTTTCGACCAGGCCGTCGAACTGGTCGCGGGGCTGGATTCGATCCTGATCGTCACGGGTCTCGGCAAAAGCGGCCTGGTGGCCAGCAAGGTGGCGGCGACCTTGTCCAGTACGGGCACGCAAGCGGTTTTCGTGCATCCCGTGGAGGCGTTGCACGGCGATCTGGGCATCGTGAGGCCAGGGTCGGCGTTGCTTGCGCTTTCCAAGAGCGGGAGCAACGAAGAGACCATCGCTTTCGCCCGGCAGTTCAAGGCTGTAACAGGGGGGCAGGTCGTCTCGGTCACGGAACCCGACTCGAAGCTCGCGGCGATTGCCGACATCGCCTTGGAGATCCCGGCATTGCCGGAGATCGACGAGTTCGATCTTGCACCCACCACGAGCGCGGTCACGGCCATGGCCGTTTGCGATGTACTGGCGATCCTCGTGCAACAGGCCAAGGGTTTGACGGAACGCGATTTCGCGAGGTTCCACCCGAGTGGCAGGCTGGGCCGGCGGCTGCTGCTCTCCGTGGACGATGTCATGATCAAGGGGAAGGGGTTGCCGGTCGTCGACACGGCCTCGCACTTCCCCGATCTGCTCTACACGATTTCCTCCAAGGGCATCGGCATGACGACGGTCGTGGACGAAGGCGGGACGTACGTAGGCGTCGTAACGGATGCGGACATCCGCCGGCTCCTGCTGCGCGGCGAACACGTCAATCGGCTGACGGTGGCCGAGTGCTTCGAACGCAGCCGTCGCGGCAGCGAAAGCACCGCACCTACCGAAGTCGACGGCTCGGCATCCGCGGATACCAAGGCCATCGATTGCCTGCGCCAGATGCAGGCCAACCAGATTACCGAGCTCGTCATCCTCGACGAGGAGCGGCCCGTCGGCGTGGTACGCCTCCAGGATCTGATCGCTGCCGGCCTCTAGGCACGGTTCCCCAAACGCGCCGGAGCGACATTCGTCGTCCCATTGGTCGCGGTGATACCAGTCGTGGCGAATCGCGGAGATCTGCGTAAGCCAGCGCCCCGTCTGGCCCACTCGCCGAGTCGCGTCGCCTATGGTCGATGGCGCTGATTCACCAACTTGATGGAGGTACGCGATGAAGAAGCAACTATTGGCATTGGTGGCTGTGCTGGGGCTGGGCGGGTTCGCGGGCGCGGGCGCCGACGCAACCGGAAACGTCGAACCCCGGTCCAACGTGATCCATTGGGCCACGGTGGTGTTC
>JAPPKV010000261.1 GCA_028819775.1 Gammaproteobacteria bacterium
CACGAACCTCAGGCCGAGTAGACGGGGCTCGACCCCTTCGTCGATCCCGTCCTGGGCGAATACCAGGGCGAGATAGTAGGCCACGAAGAGCACGACCCCGGGCACAGTTCGGGCGAATCGGCCCGAGCGCGGTTGGGGTCTGGCCATGCCGAACGCGGCGAGGGCGGCGATGACCGTCATCAACGGCCAGGCAATCCGGCCGTGCAGTTCGGCCGCCTGCTTCGGGTCATTGGTGTCGAGATCCCGGGATCGGAAACTGCGGGCATCGACGAGCGGCATCGGCGCCGCCCGCTCCAGGCGTTGTCCCAGCCTCTCGAACTCGACCACCCGGTAGCCGGCCTCGCCGGGGCGACCCTCGTAGCGCACACCGTTGCGCAACTCCAGGAACCGGCTTTGGGTGACGGGATGACGGTGCTGGCGGCCGCTATCGGCCCAGATCGTGACCTCTAGGGGACCTTGGCGTTCCGCGAGAAACACCCCCTCCAAGCGATTCGTCGCGCGGTCCACCGACTGGGCGTAGCTGACCCGGCGCCCGCTGTCGTGGGTGTGGAAGGCGCCGGGGACAAGCGCATCGAGTTCGCTGTCGACGAGCTGTTCGATGGACAGGTTCGCGTAGAGCTTGCGTGCCTCGGGCGTCACGGCCAGCGAGAACACCGCCACCACCGCGGCGACAGGCAGGA
Organism: Gammaproteobacteria bacterium; assembly: GCA_028819775.1. Next base: position 681 of record JAPPKV010000261.1, read on the forward strand.
CAACGCCCGAGAGCCAACGCAGGAAACGGCCCGGGCTCGCGCCCGCCGTCGCCAGGACCGCGTACTCGCGCTCGGCATGCAGGCGGCCGAATGTCAGCAGCAAGGCGAGGAACAAGGCGAACGGCGCGGTCACCTGCACGAACTCGGGAATCCGCAGGGCGAGCAACAGCCATAGCGCCTCGGCGGTGAACCGGCCGTCCGCGGCCCCTTGCAGGAATCCGATGAAGCGGGCGCTCAAGCCAATGATCAAGAGCAAGGCGAACACGCCAAGAAACACGAGCGTGAGTTCCCGCGCCACGTAGCGGGCGGCGACATGCCCGAATGGCGATCTCGACTGCGCGTTTGCTACGGTCAAATGACTATTTTGAGCTAAGATGCTGCGGGCGAACGGGGGGATCGATTATGCGGTATGCATCGAGAACGGGGAACGCGGCCTCGGTGGCGACCGATTGTCTTGTCGTGCCCCGCAGAACCGCACCGGATGTCGCCGCCGCGATGGGCGTCACCGAGCAGGCCGACCTGGTGCTCAGCGGCACGAAGGGCAAGTCGGGCGGCGTCGCCCGTGTGTTCCTCAAGGGACGACCCTCGCGGTTGCTGATCGTCGGCGCCGACGACAAGGACGCCGACGAGACAACGAAAGTGGCGGCGTTCCGGCGCGACGCGAAAGCCATGGCATCGGCGGTCGCAGCCCTCGACGTGGCCGACGCGACCGTGTGCCTGGACGACTTCGACGCCGGCAGCGCGGATGCCTATTGGAAGACCCGAACGATGCTTGCCGCGGTGTCCCACGCTCGCTATCGGTTCACGCCCTACAAGTCCACCAAGGAAAAAGACGCCAAGCTTCGCCGGGTCGGCATGTTGTCCCGCCAGCGCGCCAAGACGCGCCGCGCCGTCGACCATGCGCAGGCACTCGACGACGGGCTCGCCCTGGCCAAGGATCTCGGCAACCAGCCACCGAATGTCTGCAATCCCACCTTCCTAGCCCGTACAGCGCGCACGCTTTCGCGGGGCGCGGCCAACGTGACGACCACCGTGCTGGACGAGAAGAAGATGTCCGAACTGGGCATGGGGGCGTTCCTTTCAGTGACGCGGGGAAGCGCCACCCCGGCCAAGTTGATCATCGTCAACTACAAGGGCGGCAATCGGGGCGACAAGCCCGTGGTTCTTCTCGGCAAGGGCATCACCTTCGATACCGGAGGCATCAGCATCAAGCCCTCGGCGAGCATGGAGGAGATGAAATGGGACATGTGCGGCGCGGCCAGCGTGCTCGGCGCGATGAAAGCCGCGGTCGCCGCCGAACTTCCCATCAACCTGATCGTCATGGCCGCCGCAGCCGAGAACATGCCCGGCGGCAGGGCATCCCGACCCAGCGACATCGTTACCACGATGTCGGGGAAGACCGTCGAGGTTATCAACACCGATGCAGAAGGCCGGCTGGTGCTCTGCGACGCGCTTACCTACGCGAAACGCTTCAAACCCGCTGCCGTGATCGACGTCGCCACGTTGACCGGCGCGCAGGTGGTGGCATTGGGATCCCACGCCAGCGCCTTGTACGCCAACGACGATGGCCTCGCCGACGCCCTCGCATCGGCCGGCGACGGGGCCGGCGACCGCATGTGGCGGATGCCCCTCTGGGACGACTACCAGAACGCCTTGGACAGCGGTTTCGCAGATATGAAGAACGTCGGCGGCGGCCGTGCCGCGGGTTCGATCGTCGCCGCCTGCTTCCTGTCCCGGTTCGCCAAGGATTTCCCGTGGGCGCACCTCGACATCGCCGGCAGC
>JAPPKV010000204.1 GCA_028819775.1 Gammaproteobacteria bacterium
CCCAGTGCCTTACCGACTTGGCGACACCCCAATTCAGCTCCGGCGCCGGCCAAACTCTCCAACAGGGCCAGCAAGCCCATTTTGGGGCAGCCATGCCCCCGTTGCAAACGCCAGAGTTGTCCAACGCTATGTGAGCCTGAAGGGCGCACGGGTTTCCAACGCTACATGAGCCTGAGCGGTTCGGTTTCGGACGATCATTCGGAGGATGATCGTGACATTGCAGACCGAACGGCTCCGGACGGTGGAGCAGATCAAGGGGTTCCTCGACGGCAGCGGGGAAGTGGGGTTCAAGCCAGCCGACCGCGAGGAGGCGTACGTGTTCGTTCGGCGAACGCTGGTGCGGCTGGACTACGGAGCGCTCGGCCGGGCGGGCAAGGGGACGGTGCGGGAGTTCCTGATGAAGGCGACGGGACTGTCGCGCGCCCAGGTGACGCGGCTCGTCGCCCAGCACCGGGAGACCGGACGCATCGAGGACCGGCGCGGGGCGAACAGCGGTCGGCCGTTCGAGCGGGTGTATACGGCGGCGGACATCCGCCTGCTGGCGCAGGCCGACGAGATCGGCGGCCAGCTCTGCGGCCCGGCGGCGTGCGAGGTGCTGCGGCGCCAGTACGAGGTGTTCGGCGACGCCCGCTTCAGGCGCCTGTCGCGGCTGTCGGTGTCGCACCTGTACAACCTGCGGCGGTCGAAGACCTACCGGACGCAGCGGACGACCTTCGAGCACACGAAGCCGACCGCGGCGCGGATCGGCGAGCGGCGGCGGCCGGATCCGGACGGCCAGCCGGGACACGTGCGCGTGGACACCGTCCACCAGGGCGACCGCAACGGCGCCAAGGGCCTCTACCACGTCAACCTCGTCGACGAGGTCACCCAGTTCGAGCACGTCGGCGCGGTGGCCGCCATCTCCGAGGCGTTCCTGGTGCCGGTGCTGGAGGAGATGCTCCTCTCGCTGCCGTTCGCCGTGCTCGGCTTCCACGCCGACAACGGCTCGGAGTACGTCAACCACCAGGTCGCGGCCATGCTCAACAAGCTGCACGTGCCCAGCTTCACCAAGTCGCGGGCGCGGCGCTCCAACGACAACGCCCTGGTCGAGGGCAAGAACGCCAGCGTCGTGCGCCGCTGGTTCGGCCACGACCACATCCCGCAGCGCTTCGCGGCCGAGGTCAACGACTTCTCCCGGGGCGTGCTGTCGCCGTACCTCAACCACCACCGTCCCTGCCTGTTCGCCACCGAGGTCCGCGACTGCAGGGGGAAGGTGCGCCGCCGCTACCGCAGGCAGGACGTGGCGACACCCTACGAGAAGCTGAAGTCGCTGACGGACGCCGAGCGGTTCCTCAAGCCCGGAGTGACCTTCGCCGACCTCGACCGGATTGCCTACGCGGCATCCGATCTCGAGGCGAACCGGCAGGCGAACGACGCCCGCGACGAACTGTTCCGACGCATCGGACAGGTGGCTCCGGCGGCTGCCTGAACGGCCCATCCGGCCTGCACGGAGGGCGCCCGCAGGCAGGTTCCACCCCGCCCGCCCCGCGCGCGCTTGCAGCCTCGAACTGCGGCGGCGCGCCCTATGGCGTGGGTTTTGGCGCGCCGCACCTGTGCAAGCAAGCGCGCGCTCGCACCATCCCCTCGCGCCAGTCCCAGCCGATCCCGTCGGAAGCCCGATCGCGTCCCGGCGTGCGCAAGTTGCCAGACCTTGCCTCCCTCGGATGCCAATCCTACGATCCCTCCCTTCAAACCGTCCGAAAACCGGCAGTCAGCGTCCGCGAGAGAAACCCGCCTTCAGGCTCACTTTCTTATTGGATAACGCTGCGCCGTCAGACGCCTAGTTGCGCTCCACGGTGGTGAAGGTGCGAGTTGCACTTCCGTAGGGGCGACCCCTTGTGGTCGCCCGTCTCGATGACGCGAGCCTTCAGGCTCAGTTCTTGTTGGACAAGACCTCGTTGTCGTCGGTGCCGTGAAGCGATACATTGCCGTGCAGCCGACCCTTGGAGCAGCTTCATGGCCACGACGGACACAGGTGCTGCACGGGTGTGCGCGGTCGGTGGCGCCGGGCGAGATGCCGTTTCGCCTAGGGTCGCCCCCATCGGAATGAAACGCCAAGTGCTTGCCGTGTGCCGAAGGGTTGCATCCCTCCCCATGGCTCTTGCGCTGACCTTGGTGGTCGCAGCAATGGCGGGGGCCGAGGAAGAACGGCCCCGGGTCGAGGCGGACGGAACGGTCCATGTGCCGGCCTTCGACCTGCCCGAGTCGGCGTACCTGAGCCGCGAGTCGCGCGCGGCGATGAAGCACTTCCGCGAGGTGTACGGCCCCGAGTTCGGCACGTTCTCGCGCGGGTGCCCCGCGCTCGGCGGCGACGCCGAAGCCGCCCGCGTAGCGCGCGACTGCGTCGCCAAGGGCTACTACGGCACGTCCATCTACAAGGACACCCTCGCCAAG
>JAPPKV010000527.1 GCA_028819775.1 Gammaproteobacteria bacterium
CATGCATGAGCATGCGCGGCCAGTCGTCGTAGTCGGGTACGTGCGATGCCAGAGTGCGAATTCCTACGAGGACGTTGTCCGGACTGCCGCCACGAATCCCGGCGCCGCGCTCGACGAGAAACTCGGCGGCGTCGACCGTCCGCTCGTGGGTTCCGCCGAGGTCGATGATCGCCCTAGCGGCGGCGAGCGCCTTGGTTCCCGAGGGATCGCCGGCGAACAGGCGGGCGAGGAACCCCTCTTTCGGGCTCCTGAAATCGTCGACGAGAGACCAGTCCGGCCCGACCCGTTCCGCCAGCGCGAGCGTGCCGAACTCGATGTCGGCATCGGCGGTCGGCGACAGGCCGGGCGTATGCTCCATAAGGAACTGCGCCGCCTCGACGGCGCGTTTGCCATCGGACTCTATGATCGCCCGGGCGGCACCCACGGCGAGGACGATGTCGGGATGTTCGCCCCGTTCTTCCTCGCGCCGCCGCTCCTTCTCGTCACTCCCGATGTCGGCCATTGCGATCTCTCGGTCCAATTCGTGCCAAGCCGTGTCGAGGTCGAGGTACGCCTCGACGAGTCGCCAGTCGGGCTCGGCCGCGAGGGCGGTGGTCCCGGCGAGGGCGACAACAACCGTTGGCAGTAGCCGACTCAGATGCGTTGCGTTACACCGAGTTGAGCGGATCATGGATTCCTCCTTGTCGCAGGATCTTCCCGGTACGGGGTCGTCGAGAATATCAGGTTCGCTACCGCATGATGGGTCGATACCGCTGTGGGATGTTCCGTTCAGTCGCACCGCCGGTCCAGTTCGTCTTCGAAGCTGGCCATCAGCCCCTCCAATATCGCTTGTTGCCGTTCTCCCGACGTCGGCACCATGCCGAACGCATCGGCCATGGCCATCAGGCTGCGGAGTTCCGCACAGGCGACGGTCGGTATGTTGATGGCCGCCTCCAGGTTGTCGAGATCCGGCTGCGCATTGTCGGGGCAGCGGTTCTCGAACTCGGCCCGTAGTTTGGCCAAGCCCTGCTCGCTGTCGCTGTCGATTGCGAAGGGTTGCTCCGGGAAGAGGTCGTCGAACAATTCGGCCAGCCCGAAGAATCCGGCCAGCTTGCCGCAGGAGTCGGTGATCGAGACGTCGATCGCCAATTGGAACGACAGGGTGGGCTCGTGCCGATTCGGCCCGGCAGCGCATCCGGCGAGAAACAGAAGCGCGCCTAGGCCGGTCACGCTGACTCTAGCTAGTAGGCTGCTGACGACGGCGTACATCGCTTGGCCGCCGACTAAGGTCCGGCGAGACCTCGTATCAGCTCGATCACGGGGGATGGGTAGACTCCCAACGCGACGACGAGCAGGCCTAGGATCCCGACGGTCAGCAGGCCCTCCCACGGAACCCGGCGACCTTCTTGGGGACGGTCGTCGTCCGGGCGTTTCGTCATGGCGAAGACGATGCGCAGGTAGTAGTAGATGCCGATGGCGCTACCCACGATGAGCGCCCAAACGAGACCCCAGGCCGCATTCCCGACGCCAGCGGCCACCAGGTAGAACTTGGCGAAGAATCCGACGGTGAGCGGTATCCCGGCGAGCGCCAGCGCGGCGGCCGCGAGCACGGCGGCGACGACGGGGCGACGCCAGAGTAGCCCGTCGTAGCCCGAGATCTGGTCGGCGTCCTCGGTTTCGTTCGACAGGACGGTGATCACGCCGAAAGCGGCCAGCGTCATCAGGAAGTAGCCGGCGACGTAGAAGAGTCCGGACTCCACCCCCAAGGCGCGCCCGGCCGCCGTGCCGGCAACGACCAGGGCGATCATCAGGTAGCCGAGGTGGGCGATCGACGAATATGCCAGCAGGCGTTTCAGGTTGGTTTGGAGCAAGGCCAGGATGTTGCCGACGACCATCGACAGCACGGCGATGACCGCGACTACGATGCCCACGGCGGGCGATGAGAGCAGGTCGGCGTCGATGGCATACCTTAGTAGTACAGCGAACACCGCACCCTTGGAAACCGTGGCGACAAATCCCGTCACGGGTGCCGGCGCGCCCTGGTAGACGTCGGGCGTCCACATGTGGAACGGCACCAGGGAGAGCTTGAAGAAGACGCCCACCAGCAGCATGGCTTGACCGAGAACGAGGACGTTGTGCTCGCCTGCGGCAAGGTTGCCGGCGGCCTCGAATGTCAGCGAGCCGGAGGCGGTGTAGATGAGCGCCATGCCGAACAGCATGGTGCTCGAGGCCGCACCCGACAGCACGAGGTACTTGGCCGCCGCTTCGAGGGGCGGGTGGCCCTCTTCGGGGTAGGCGATCATCGCGTAGAGCGAGATGGACAGCACTTCGAGTCCCATCAGGAAGGTCGCGAAATGGGATGCGCCCGCGGTCACGGCGGCCCCGAGGGTGGCCGTGGTGAGCAGCAGGTAGAACTCCTGGCGGTGGGTGGCGCGGCTGCCGAGATAGCG
>JAPPKV010000054.1 GCA_028819775.1 Gammaproteobacteria bacterium
TTCGAATCCAGCACAACATCCCCGGCGTGCGGCGCGTGTTCTTCCTCATGGACCTGCCAGGCGAATCGTATGCGACCGGAAGGCGTATCGAGCGAGTCCGCGACGGGTTCGAAATGCGGGGTGTCGGGCTCATCTACCCCGACGGCCGGCGCGCTCTCGCCGACATCGATCTGGCTGCAAAGGTCGGCGACATCGTCGCCCTGGTCGGCCCTACAGGCGCCGGCAAAACCAGCCTCGCGCACCTGCTGCCCGCGTTCCACGCGCCCACCGAAGGCACCCTCATGATCGACGGGGTCGATGCCGCAAGCATCTCGGTCACGAGCCTGCGACGCCAGGTCGCGTATGTATTCCAAGAGACACAGCTCTTCTCCGACTCCATTCTCGACAACATCCGCTATGCCAAACCCGACGCCACTCGCACTGAAGTCGAGCGTGTCGCCCGAATCGCGGGTGCCCACGCCTTTATCGCCGGGCTTCCCGAAGGCTACGACACGCGTTTGGGTACCGTGACCAGCAAGCTGTCCGTCGGCCAGAAGCAACGAATCGCCATCGCCCGCGGCCTGCTTCAGGACGCGAGTATTCTCATCCTCGACGAACCCACCTCTGCCCTAGACCCCGAGACCGAGTCGTATCTCGTCGCGGCCCTAGAGGAGGCCGCCAAGCACAAGCTTGTCGTGGTCATCGCGCATCGACTGTCGACCGTGGCGCGCGCCAACAGAGTCGTTTTTCTGGAGGACGGAAGGGTCGTCGAACAGGGCTCTCCCAAGAATCTGCTCAGCGACCCGAACGGCCGTTACCGAGCGTTCGTCGAACTGCAATCCGCCTAATACGGCGACTGCGGCTTCGTCATCCAACCTAGGAGCCGCTGCCGCCGAGCTTACAGACCAACTGCCCTCGGGTGATGGGACCTCGGCTGATGCGACACCCACCCTCCTGACGGCAGATGCGGCTGATGGGACACCCACCGCCCGCGGGATGCGGCTGATGGGACACCCACCGCCCGCGGTGGCGGCAGATGGGACACCCACCGCCCGCGGGGTTGATGTAGACGGCCTAATGGGGGACCCACCGGCTGAGTGCCGGACCGACAGTAGTGGCTGACGGGAATCCACGGTGGCGCTAATGCCGCTGCTAAAGCACGTACGCTCATCGCCACCGGTCGTGTTGGGCACGCACCAACCACCAAGCATGGCCGATGACCGACACACGGCTTGGCTCTTTGACTACGCCCCCAGTGGCGGTGGTCCCAGATTGGACCCGCGACAGTGGGTGTCCCCAATGCCCTCCCCCAATGCCCTCCCACCAATGCCCTCCCGCGACAGCGGGTGTCCCCAATGCCCTGCCCCAATGCCCTGCCAATGCCCTGGCCCAAATCCGAGAGCTACGAATTCGAGCTAACTCGACTGGAATGCCGATCTTGAGCGCAGTAGCGCAATGGTCGGGATGAGGAACAGGGCACCCGCGACTGTCCCCGCAACCCAACCGGCACCTCCTGGGTCGATGACGTTCCAGAGGAACATCGCGGCGGCGACCTGGGCCACATAGATAGCGGCCCAAGGCCACATCCAACGTTTCATCTTCCAGAATCCGTAGGTGCCGGCGCCGTAGATCAGCCAGCGCAGGGGTTCCGTCGCCTTGGCCCACCAACCCTGCAACGTGAAGCCGAACCACACCTCTTGGTCGGCAGCGACGGGCTTTAGGAACAGATCGAAGGGAATGTACACGAAGGTCATGTAGAGGCAGAAGACGAAAAGCAGGTTCATCCACCATCGGCGTTTCGCCCATTCGGCGGCGACCAATGCAGCGACTCGTCCCATCGATTCGACCCAAGACACTCGATGCGACTATCTTAGGGCGTCGCGGATAGCAATCGGAGCCAATCGATGAAACGCGTTGCTGTTGTCGTCGCAGTTCTTGTCCTCGTTCTCTACGTCATCGCCATCGTTTTGCCCATCGATCCCGTGGAGCGACGTCCGGGGACGGGTCTCAGTGGCACCCTCGCCGTCGACCAGGATACCGACTGGGCGTTCATCGAAGGGCGGACGCGGGCGTGGGTCGAGACGCACACACGTTATCTCGTGCCACATTCGATTACCGTTTCCGCATGGGCGGACGACGGGAAGCTGTACGTCGGCTGCCGCGAATGCGACACCAAGGTCTGGCCACGGAACGTGGCTCGAGACGACCGCGTGCGAATAAAGATCAGCGATTCAATCTACGAACGACGCGCCGTCCGCATCACCGACCCCGACGAAAGAGCGGCAGTGCTGGGCCCCGGGGCAAGCCGGCCCGGATTTGCCGTCTTCCGGATGGATGCACGGTGAACTTTGTCATCGATGCACCAATCGGGCAGAATGCACGGCCTCAAGCGGGAATAGCTCAGTGGTAGAGCACAACCTTGCCAAGGTTGGGGTCGCGGGT
>JAPPKV010000024.1 GCA_028819775.1 Gammaproteobacteria bacterium
GATCCGGTGCTTGTCCCGCGCCTTCTCGTACGCCTTCCTGGAGATCAGGCCTTCGTCCGCTAGTGTCTTCAGTTCTTCGAGTTTTCTATCGAGTCTCGCTTGGTTCGACGCTCGCATGGCCTCGGGTCCCCTTGTTAAGGGACCCCGGTCCTTGAAGCCGTAGCTCGCCTCTTCGAACTCGATTCGCCGGTTCACGCTGCGGATCCGGGAGTAGAGCACCTCGATGAGCACGAGACCGATCAGCATGGGCAGCATCCAGCGAAGGCCGCCCAGGTGGTACGCCTGGTATATCAGTGCAAGGTTGAGTGCCTGGACCAATCCAGCCAGCGCGACGAGCATCCGCCCTTGGTAGCGCTTCGTCGTGTCGCCCGCCGACTCATCCGACTCGTTCGACATCCGCCAGCCAATCCGGTCGACGTCGTTGGCGATGTAGCGGAAGAACTGGGAAACGCCGATCAGAAACACCGCCAACAAGGCGGCCTGCCATCCGTGATAGACGAACAGCAGGGCGACAAGCAGCACGTAGCCGCCGCCGATGCCGACGAACAGGGTTCCCTTCCAAAGGCGTTGCAGCCTGATCTGGGCGGTCGACTCGACTTGTGTGGTCATCGAACGCGTCTCATTCGGTTGAGGAACCGGAACCGTTAGGGTCTGTCGGTCTCGCTGTGGATGGCAACGGTGTTCGGCGCGGTAGCAGCCAACAGCCCTGCTCGGGTCCGCCTTTCAGTACGCTGCGGCATCCCTCCGCCTACCCCGGAGTCCAATCGTAAGAGCGGGACGGGACAAGCCCGTCCCCTACGGGCGTGACTCTTCGACGAACCTACTCGCCGCCCCGAGCAACAGCGCGCCTGCGCTGTTAAGGAACAGCTGGACGCCACGCTCCCGCCAATACAGGTAGTCCTCCGGGGATCGGGTGACGGTCCCAGCGGCTTTGCCAGCGGCGACGATCTTCCCGGTGAGCGCCTCGATCGTTTTCAACACGCTCGGGTGTTTCGTCTGTCCCGGCACGTCCAACGCGACGGACAGATCCGAGGGGCCGAGGAAAACCACGTCGACGCCTTCTGTGGCGATGATCTCGTCGGCCCGGTCGATGCCGGCGCGGGTTTCGATCTGCACGACCACGACAGTGGACTCGTTCGCCGTGCCGACATAGCCGGGAGCAGGCGCGAAATCGTTGATGCGAACGCCGGCGAGGCCGCGCTTGCCCGTTGGCGGGTACTTCACCGAGTCCACGACCCGTTGTGCCTCCGCAGCCGAACTGACCATCGGCGTCATGGTGCCGATCACGCCGGCATCGAGGTACTTGGCCATCACCTGCTGGGTGTTCTCGCCGACCCGGGCCAGAATGGGAATACGCCGTGCCTCGGCCGCCCGGATCATCTCGACGGCGCTCGCCGGACCGATGGGCGCGTGTTCGCCGTCGATCATCAGGAAATCCATGCCGGCGACGGCCAGCACTTCCACGACGGTGGGCGATTCGATGTTGACGAACGCGCCGAGCAGGGGCTCGCCGGCCTTCAGCCTGGCTCGGAAAGACGGATCAATCATCGTCGGCACGCGCCGTGGGGGACGCCCTTGTGGCGTCCCATCGGTATTTCGCCGCGGCCTGCGGGCATCCAACACGGGCGACGACAAGCGTCGACCCTACACTCAAATGCGGAATCCACGAGTCCGTCTTAAGTCCGGTTTTCTATCTGGCCAGCTTCTTGCGCTTGCGCTGCACATAGTCGACGAGGATGTATTCGCCGAGCTTGTCCGGCGACGTGAAAAACACCCGGCCGCCATTGATGCGGGCGATGGCGTCCATGAACGCCTTCAGGTGGTAGTCCACGTCGAGCATGAAGGTGTTGATGGCAATGGACTTGCTGGTGCAGCGCTTCACCGCGCGCAGCGTCGCCCGATAGGTCTCCGCCGTCGGCGGGTAGGCGAACCGGGCACGACCGTTCTCCAAGTGGGCGGTGGGTTCGCCGTCGGAGATCATGATGATCTGCTTGGTGCCTGCGTTGTGCTTGTCGAGCAGCCGTTCGGCCAAGAGCAGCGCGTGCTGCATGTTGGTGCCTAGCACGTATTCGTCCCATTGCAGGAACGGCAGGTCGTGGGCCTTGAGTTCCTTGGCGTAGGCGGCGAAACCGATGACGTGGAAGGAGTCCTTCGGGAAACGCGACGTGATCAGGTTGTGTAGCGCCAGGGCGACCTTCTTGGCCGCCTGGAACGAGCCGCGCAGCGCCATCGACCACGACAGGTCGACCAGCATGGCGGTCGCCGTCGAGGTGATGAGCTCCGAGCGGTAGATCTCGAAGTCCTCGTGCTTCAAGCGCACGGGAGTGTGCGGCCCGTCCCGATCGATGGCGTTGCGGATGGTGCGCGGCATGTGGAGGTGGAACGGGTCGCCGAACTCGTACGCCTTGGTCTGTT
>JAPPKV010000257.1 GCA_028819775.1 Gammaproteobacteria bacterium
GGTCATGATACCGGAGCGGGTGAAGGCACCCAGGCCTTCGCCACGTGCGCGCAGGTATGAGACGCCCTGGGAAAACACCAAACCCAGCAACACTGCGAGCATGCTCAGGATGAGTTGGGCCGGCGACAGCTCGCCGAGCAAGTAATACACGCCGAGGCCCACAAACAGTGAGGCTTCGCCAAGGCGGTCGAAAACCGAATCAAGGAGGGCTCCGAAGGGGGAATCTTTCCCGGTGAGGCGCGCCAACGCGCCGTCGAAGAGGTCGAGGAAGCTTCCCAGCGTGAACACTATCCCGCCGTACAGAGGCCAGCCGAAGGCTACCAGCACCGCTGCGCCGACACACACGGCGAATCCGAGGAGCGTAATCGCATTGGGTGTGAGCCCGATGGCGTTGAACGCGCGAGCGCCGGGTACCTCGATGTAGCGGAGCAAGGCCCCGCGCAACTCTTCTCTACCGGGCAATGCCACAGTGATTGACCTCCTCGATGCATTGCCGGTAATAGTCCTCTACCTCAGACGCCACCCGCTCCCAGCGGTACTGCTCCGCGGCGCTGCGACCGGATGCGCTCAGCGTATGGGCGAGGTCGGGAGCGCGAACGACGCGTTGAACGGCGTCGGCGATGGCGTGTACATCCCTGACCGGGACCAACAGACCGTTGGCGTCATGCAAGACCACATTCCGGTAGCCATCGATGTCGGAAGCGACTACGGGAACGCCGGCAGCCATGGCTTCCAATAACACGATCCCAAAACTCTCCCCGCCTGTTGCGGGGCTGCAGAAAACGTCGGCGCTGGCGTAATACCTGGGCAAATCCGCGGACGAGACGGGCCCGGTGAGGAGAACGGCTTCAGGGGCGGCGGCGGCAATAGCGTCGATGAGGACAGCGGATTCCCGGTCCGGGTCGCCGGGGCCGACGATGATCAACCTCGGATTATCGAGGGTCGGACGCAAAACCCGGAACGCTTCGACCAGGTAACGCAGGCCCTTGCGTTCATCCTTGCGTCCGACGAACAGGATGTTGGGCCGGCCGTCCCGGAGATGAGGGAACGGTTCAGCCTCGGCGAACCGTTGGAAATCGATGCCGTTGGGGATGACGCGGCAGGTGAAATCCGGGAAGTGCGGCGAGACGAAGTCGCGTGCCGCCGGCGACACTGCAATGCGTCCGTGCAGGCGGCGCTGCCAACGCCCCACGGCGCGACGCGACATGCGGTACAGATGGGCTCGCTGCGAGTAGGCGTGGAACGTGCCCACGTTCACGGCCCTGGAATGCTGGAGGACCATCAAGGGCAATATGGGCGCCAGAGGTTCGTGCAGGTGCACAACGTCGAACCCTCCCCGGCGCATGAGGCCGCGCACGCGGGGGTAGAGCCACCAGTCCAACGTCACGCGCGCTTTGGATCCGCCGGCGGAAAGAGGCACCGACCGGCCCATCGGGATGAACTGTTGATCAGCCAGTTGGACGCGCTGAGATCTAGACGCCGAATGGGGCGCGATGACCGAAACGTCGTGGCCACGGCGGCGCAACTCTCCCGATAATTGAGTCACGTGGGAATTGACGCCGCCCGGCCACGCAAGGTCATAGGGCGAGACCATGGCGATCTTCATTGCCACGTCCGCCTTTCACCGGGGCGGCGCGCGCTAATTCTGAGCCTTGACCTGCACGGAATTGACGGTGGGGTCGGCGATGAACGCCTCGACCATGTCGTGGGCTTCGGAGTCGGTGAACTGAATGGGAGGGCTCTTCATGAAATAGGCCGACGGGGCGAAAACCGCACCGCTCTGGCCGTTGTCCATGGCAAGCTTGGCACACCGGATGGCGTCGACGACCACGCCGGCGGAGTTAGGGCTGTCCCATACCTCAAGCTTGACTTCCATTTTGACGGGCGCGCCGCCGAATACCTTGCCGTCGATGTGGATGTAACACCACTTGCGGTCCTGCAGCCACGGCACATGGTCGCTGGGGCCGATGTGTATGGTGTCCGCGTCGGGCTCTTCCTGCATCTGGCTGGTGACGGAGCCGGTCTTGGAGATCTTCTTGGAGACCAGGCGCTCGCGCTCCAGCATGTTGAGAAAGTCGGTGTTGCCGCCAAAATTCAACTGGTAAGTGTTGTCGATCTCGGCCCCGCGATTTTCCATCAGGCGGGTCAGCACGCGGTGAACGATGGTCGCGCCGACCTGGGACTTGATGTCATCCCCGATGATGGGCACGCCGCGTTCCTCGAAACGGTTGCGCCAGTACTCTTCGCGAGCGATGAAAACGGGGATGCAGTTGATCATGGCGCAGCGCGCGTCGAGGATTTGCTCGACGTACCACTTGGTTGCCATCTCGCTGCCCACGGGCAGGTAGTTGATCACCACGTCAACTTCGCGTTCGCGCAGGATACCCGAGATGTCGGCGGTGCTGTGCGGCGACT
>JAPPKV010000533.1 GCA_028819775.1 Gammaproteobacteria bacterium
TGGGCTTTGACGAGGCCTGGATCGGCGAGCACTTCACCTCGCCCTGGGAGCCCATCCCCGCGCCGGACCTGCTCATCGCCCAAGCCCTGATGCGGACCAAGAACATCAAGCTCGGGTCGGGCGCTCACCTGCTCCCCTTCCACCATCCCGCAGAGTTGGCCCACCGGGTGGCCTACCTCGATCACATCTCCCAGGGACGGTTCCTGTTCGGCGTCGGCGCCAGCGGTCTCCCCAGCGACTGGGCGTTATTCGACATCGACGGCAACAACGGCGAGCATCGGGACATGACCCGGGAGTCGCTGGACATCATCCTCAAAATCTGGGAGAACGATGGTCCCTTCGAGTACAAGGGGAAGTACTGGAATGTCAGCATCCCCGAGCCCATGTACGGCACCCTGGAGTTCTTCCTGCGGCCATACCAGCAGCCCCATCCGCCCATCGGCGTGGCCTCGGTCAGCTACAAGTCTCCCACGCTGATGATCGCCGGAGAGCGCGGCTTCATACCCATGAGTTTGGCCCTCAACGCCGACTATTGCCGCAGCCACTGGGAGGCCATCGAGGAAGGCGCCCAGCGCACCGGCCGCACTCCCTCCCGCGCCGACTGGCGCCTGGTTCGTGACGTCTACGTCGCCGACACCGACGAGGAGGCCCGAGACCTGGCGCTCAACGGGATGCTGGGCCGCGTCTGGCACGACTACCTGCTGCCGCTGTTCCGAGAGTTCGACCTGATGAAGGTCTTTAAACACGACGACGAGGTGCCGGACGAAGCCGTCAACATCGAGTACATGGCCGAGCACCTGTGGCTGATTGGCTCGCCGGACACCGTCGCCGAGAAGATCAACCGGCTGTACGGCGACGTGGGCGGGTTCGGCGGCCTGCTGATGCTGGTGTACGACCAGTCGGAGAACAACGCGGCCTGGGACCATTCTACCCGCCTGCTGGCCCACAAGGTCATGCCCCAGGTGTCCACCTCACCGGCGCGCCGGCGGTGGGGGTTTGTGCCAAGCGTGGTTGCAAACGAGGAAAGTTACGGAGCAGACGAGGATGCAGCGTTACGTTCCGCGTTCGCAGAAATACCGAAGACGCTGCGTCATGGGGAAACTCTCGTCGAGCGGCATGGAGACGTTCTCCCCGAGTGGGTAATGCGAATCATTGCGGATCCCTTTGATCGCTACACGGAAATCAAGAGGAACCAGTTGATGACCATCCTCATAGGCCGTGTGCCACAATGCCGTCGCTGGATCAAGGTGGTTTTCATAGGCACACCCGAAACTGGCCAATTTCATACTGCTTACCGAGACCGTCGATTGGATCGACATTACGGAGGCCCACCATGGCCCACGAGGTAAAACGCACGGAGTTCGGATCACCGTCGAGGGTAACTGTGGTTTACGTTGCCGAAACTCAGACGTTGTACATCGAAAACGGTCGGTTGCGGGAAGACGCAGAAGAAATGGCGGACGGTGTTCTGGTCTATTACGACAAGCATGATGAAGCGTCGGCCGTCGCGCTTTGCATTGAGCCTGCTGATATCGTGCTCAAGCCCTTCGTGGACGCCGTACTTGTCAAGCACGGCGTGAAACCCAAACGTCCGACGGCAACGAACCAGAATAGTGACAAAACATGTCATAACCAATGCGTGCGCTATCAAGCGCCCCCGGCGCAGGTAGAATACGACCCGAAGGGGCAAATTCTGCGGATCGAGAACGGACAGTTCAGCGAGGTCGGTGAGGAAATCGCGGAAGACGTCATCGTGCACTACGACAAAGACGACGACCATGCTCCAGCCTCCGTAGTGGCCATTCGCATTGACCGCGCCGAGCAGGTGCTCAAGCCCTTCGTCGATGCCATCTTGGCCAAATACGGCGTGAAGCCTGAACATCCGTTGGTAGCCGGCGAGACTGAAGACTAACGCCGGCCACCGCAGTTTCACGCCTTCATCTCGCTCAAGGAGACTTTCCCCCATGCTGGAAAACCGAGTAAGACGCGCGCTGCGGGAAAACCGCCTCGCCCTGGGCACCTACGTGACCTTCGCCGACCCGCAGGTGGTCGAAATCATCGGGTTGGCCGGCTTCGACGCGGCATTCATCGACATGGAACACACGACCTTCGACCTCGGTCTCGTGAACCAGATGATCATGGCGGCGGACTTGGCCGGCGTGACCTCCATGATCCGCATTCCCGGCAACGACGAGAACCTGATCCTGCGTCTGCTGGATGCCGGCGCCCAGGGCATCATCATTCCCCACATCGACGGCCTCGAAGGAGCGAAGCGCGCCGTGGACGCTGTCCGTTACGCCCCCATGGGTCATCGCGGCGGGGCCGGCGGCACTCGCGCTGCCCGCTTTGGCACCGTCGGCTGGGACGAGCATACCCGCACCTCCAATGAGAACATCATTCTGTCGGTG
>JAPPKV010000526.1 GCA_028819775.1 Gammaproteobacteria bacterium
GGCGATATCGGTCCGGGAAGCCGCCTTGGACGTTGCGTCGATGTGCGAAACGTCAACCAAGGTCTTCATCCTGGAGGTGATGGGTCGCCACGCCGGCTGGATTGCGGCGGCGGGCGGTCTCGCGAAGACCGGGCGCGACGGGGCACCGCACGTGATCGTCCTACCGGAGGTGCCCTTCGACGAACAGCGCTTCCTTGAGAAAACCCGCGATGCCGTCGAACGCGTGGGGTATTGCGTCATCGTGGTTTCGGAAGGTGCCCGCTATCCGGACGGGCGCTTCCTATCCGACTCGGGCGCCACGGATGCGTTCGGCCATGCCCAGTTGGGCGGGGTGGCGCCGATGATGGCGGAGTTGGTTCGTGCACGCCTCGGCTTCAAATTCCACTGGGCCGTCGCCGACTACCTGCAGCGTGCGGCTCGACACGTCGCGTCGGCGACCGACGTGGAACAAGCCTATGCGGTGGGGCGTCACGCCGTGGAACTTGCACTCGCCGGCAAGGATTCGGTCATGGCGACGATCGTCCGCACGTCGGACGCGCCCTACCGTTGGGAACTCGGCGACGCCCCCCTTGAGCGTGTCGCGAACATCGAGCGCAGGATGCCGAAGTCCTTCATCAGCCGCGACGGGTTCGGCATCACGGCGGCGGCGCGTCGATATCTCGAACCGCTCATCGCCGGCGAGGACTATCCGCCGTATGCCGCCGGACTCCCGGACTACGTGGCATTCGCCGGCACCACCGAGCCGAAGAAGCTTGCCGCGTTCGCGACCTGACGGCGCTCGTTCAGGGGAAGTTCAGATTGCTGGACACACACTCCCGCGTTTGTCTTGGCCGAGGCTAACCCGGTGTCAGCACTGAATCTGCGGATCGCCGCCGTGATCGCTGCCGTCGCCCAGGGCGGTGTCGCCGAATTGGCGTACGACAATCATCGGATCGACCTGGGCGAGTCGATCTCCCAAACCGTTGTCCACGGTCGTCTGACCGGCGGCGGCGCCGACGATCTCGTCGTCTTCACCCACGACGAACGGGAGCGGCAAATGGCCGTCTACGCCTACGACGGCGGCACCTGGTCTCGCGTCCATTTGGCGGACGTGCCGAGCGACTTGATCTTCGTCGACATGATGAACCTGGGCGGCCGAGACCGGCTGTTGGCGATACGCCGCGAGGGCGTCGACTGGATCGATCCGGAGACCTGGACTTTGAGGCCGTGGCTCGCCGCCGCGTCGATGTACAAGGTGGCGCCACCGGACGTTCGCGAACTGGACATCGCGCTGGACTTGAACGGCGACGGGCTGGACGACATCGCCCTGCCGGGCTTCGACGGCTACACCGTTTGGACCCAGCGATCGGACGGAAGCCTGACCGAGCCGGTCGAACTCGCGGCGCCACCCACCACCCGCACCGGCTTTCGGTCGTCGGCCTACCGGGCGCGGGAGATCTATCGCTTCGACTTCGACGGCGATGGCCGCGGCGATCTGGCGTTCTGGAATGGCGACGGTCTCGACGTGTATTTGGGATTCCCGGACGGCGGTTTCGCCACCGAACCCGTCGAGGTCCACGCACCGATGGGACTGTCCACTGACGATGTGACCATTAGCTTCGGGTTCGGTGCCATCGTGGACGAGACGCGTTCGATGCTCTACGGCGTCGAGGACTTCAACGGCGATGGCGTCGCCGACATCGCGACCAGTACGATCGAAGTCGGCGGCCTGTTCGATCAATCGACACGCTACGACTTCCACTTCGGAAGTCGGAAGGCAAACGCGACGGTCTTCGATGTCGCACCGGATACGCACATCTCGTCGGCGGGCGTGCAGGGTCCCCTCGAACGGTCCGACTTGGACGGCGACGGTCGCGTGGATTTCGGCATGCTTGCGTTCAAGCTGGGCGTCGGCAAGATCATCTCCGTACTGCTCACCGGTTCGGTCAGCTTCAACATGAACTTCTACCTGATGGGGGAGGGCGGCTACGCCGAACAGCCGAACGTGCAGCGGCGGGTGAAACTCCGGCTCGACCTCGGCTCGGGACGCGTCGCGGGGAATTGGGTGTCGGTGGGCGATCTAACCGGGGACGGCGTAAGGGATCTTCTCGTACAGGCGGACGCGACCCGGGTTGACGTCTACCCGGGCACGGGCGATGCAGGTCTTTTCGCGAAACGGCCAATCGAGGTCGCCGTCGATCTGTCCGACCAGGGCAGCGTGCGCCTCGCCGACCTCAACGGCGACGGCAGGGAGGACATGTTCATGACGCATCGCCTCCCGGACAGCGAGTCGCGGCGCATCGCCGTTGCGCTTAGTCGACGCGCGGCGGCCGTCGAGTAGCTCTCGTACCGGTGCCGTCACCCCCCCACTGCGGCGAGCAGGAGCAGGGCGACGATGTTGATGATCTTGATCATGGGGTTGACCG
>JAPPKV010000316.1 GCA_028819775.1 Gammaproteobacteria bacterium
GCGTAGCGGTCGCGTTCCACCAGCCGGTTTCGATGCGCTCCGGCCCGGACACCAACTCGAAGAGCCCGGCATCTACGGGTTTCGGCGGATCGAGCAGCCATAGCGGCCGGGAATGCCCCATCGCGGGTCCGCTTCCGATAGCGCAAACCGCCTTCCGGCAGTGCGCCTGTTCGGCGCGCCAAGCGAATTCCGGGCGATGGTCGTCCAAAGCGCGCAAGTCCCGAACCGCATCGTTGCCGAGCTTGGCGGCGAGCAGATCCACGAGTTCGGCGTGGGTCGCGGAGCCCTCAGCCGGGGAGCGCGAGGGGTATCCCTTCGCATGGGAGCCCTCAGCCGGGGAGCGCGAGGGGTATCCCCTCGCATAAAAGCTGTGCTCGGTCATGCCCCAAAGGTCGGCAAGGTCAGTTGAGAACGGCGCGACGAAGTCAGCCCGCAAGGAGACGCTCATCACTTCCCCAGGCATGTCCGCGCCGTCGAGTTTCAGCCTGCTTAAGGTCAGGAACGACTGATCGTCCCTACGCGGGTTTGCGAATTCGACGGTCAGCACTACCTCCGGCCCTGTCAATGGCTTCACGGTCCAAGTCAACACCCGGACGCCGAAATGCCGGCGGGCGAGCCAACGCGCAAGTTCAGCAGCGAGTTTCCGCATTGGAAACAGCAGGGCGTCCTTGCCGCGCACGGGTTCCAGGAGATGAACGCTCGAGTGGAACCGCTCCGACGGTTCGATGAAGGCACGAGGGTCGGCCTTGTCTCCGGTCAAGCGGGAGAGATAGTCGAGCAACACGGGGCCGAACCGCTTGCCGAGTTCCCGTCCGGGCAGTCCGAGAAGCTCATCGATCCGGGTGATTCCCATGTTCGCCAGGCGTTCGAGATCCCTTGGCGAAAGGTCGCCGTGAACAAGCGGCACGCCAGCAAGAGCGGTTCGAACCGGTTGTTCGAGGACGATTCCCATGCCTGCGCGGGCCAGCATCAGGGCGGCCAGGGGCGTCGCCGCGACCGCCAAACTCTGCTCGTGGCCACAACGCCGGCAATCGGCGGCGAGTTTGTCGGCGAGCGCCTTCGCGCCGCCGAACAGACGCAGGCTGCCACGCACCTCCAAGAGCAATGCGTCCGGCGGGGCGGGGCTCACCCTCGGGGTGTATCGGTAGGCCATCTGGGCAAGCCAGCTCAAGCGTTCGTGTTCCGCCGCCGGGTCGCGGTTGAAATGGTTAAGCGCCGGAAGAATGCTGTTCGCTGTTGCCAACGTACTGCCGAGAACGATTTCCGCCTGCTGCGCCCCTTCGTTGGCTTGCACGACCCGGTTGTCTTCGACCAGCACCGCCGGTTCGGTGGCACTCCCGTCGAACGTGTCGAGGCGTTCTTCAAGACCGAGCATGGGGAAGTGCAACGCTAGCCAGAGCATGGTCGGTCGTCCGGGATAGGGAGGGCGGCGGGGCGGGGTAGAGAAGAGTCCGCGTCGAAATCGATTTCGATACCCGACAGCGGCCAACCGCCACGTCGTTTGACGAGATCCAGTCGCAACCCGCCACAACGGGTCGCCGAACGCGAGACCCGCTGGCGCGGCCACAAGCGCAAACGGAGTTCGGCGGGAGACGCGTTGGCCGCAGCGGTCGCGGGTCTGAACAGACTGGCCCAGGTTCTGCCCTGGCGGGCGGCGAACTGCAAGCGTCGAATCTCGGCGAACTTCAACTCGCGCTCGGCCAGCCAGCCTAGCAAGGCGCTGCAGGCACCGGTTTTCAAGACCTGCTCGAATGTCCAGAGCGCATCGGCGTGGTTGCCCGGATAGATCATCAGCACCTTCGAGACATCGATCCCGGCGGCACCGAGGGCGGGTGGATAGGGCACGAAGGGCGGAGCAATCCAGGCGATCAGGCGTTCTTCCGATGTCGAAA
The DNA here is from genome assembly GCA_028819775.1 of Gammaproteobacteria bacterium. The sequence continues at coordinate 1,893 of JAPPKV010000316.1, forward strand.
GAGAAGCCAGGGCGGGCCCGAGGAGGCTCAACTCCCCGACGCCGGGATCGTCTAGGAGGAGCTCGGCCAGCCCTCCCCGCGGCCAGCCCTTGTCGAACAGCACTTCATCGAGCGCCGGAAACCCCGACTCGATGCCGTCGGCCTTGATGCCGCCGTGAAGCCCGTGCAGTTCACTTGCCCGCCACAGGTTCGGCACTGTGCCAAGGCGGCTTTGGGTCGCTCGAATGCCTGGAATCTGCAACATGGAATGCTGTCTTTATGTACAGGACTGCCGAGAATAACTGTGCTTTCGTACAGTATCAAGCGCTCCACAAGCCCACCGAGAAACAGGTAAAGTAGCGCTTTTGCCTGCGCGCCTGCGCCAGGACAACGACCGTAGGGGACGGGCTTGTCCCGTCCCGCGCCGACCAGGAGCAGCGCAAATTCGATGATTTTCGACAGTACCGACACCTACATCTCCACCGACGAGCTATCCATGGCCGTGGATGCTGCGGTGAAGCTCGAGCGACCGC
>JAPPKV010000422.1 GCA_028819775.1 Gammaproteobacteria bacterium
CGGGTTGCGGGCGGTTCCCGTCAAGGGTTGCACGGTAACGGCATCCACGCGGGAGATGCCCTCGCGATTTCTCTCTCGGTACGGTCTCATCATCGATCCATCAATCGATTGCAATGAGGAGGCCTGGGCCAATGAAGAGAATCGACATGATCAACGTCAAAACCATCTTGCGCCTGCGTCATGACCTGAAGTTGTCGCGCGACGAGATTGCCGCCGCGTCCGGCGTGAGCGGGGGCACGGTATCGAATGTTCTGGAACGGGCGGCGGCGGCGGGCCTGGCCTGCTGGCCGCTGCCGGATGACCTCGACGACGGGGCGCTTCGGGAGCGGCTTTACCCGCAGGTCGAACGTGACGGCGGGCACGTCCCGCCGGACTGGGATGATCTTGTCAAGGAGTACAAGAAGCCCCGTCAGCGTCGTCGTACGAAGGAGCCCCATGAGCGTCGCCGTACGAAGGTGACCCGGCGTCAGCTCTGGGTCGAGTACCGCGACGACGTCCTGGCGCAGGGCGGCACCGCCTACAGCTACAGCCGATTTTGCGCGCTGTTCACGGAGCAGTTGAAGGAGCGCGCGTCCCCGCAGATGCATTTCGACTATGAGCCGGGGCTCTACGGCATGAGCGACTTTTCCGGCAAGACCCTGGCACTGCGCACCGCCACCGGCGATGTCGATGTCGAGATCTTCGTCGCCGTGCTGGCCCACTCGAAGCTGATCTACACCGAGGCGGTGCCAAACCAGAAGGTCTGCCACTGGACGATGGCGCACCGCCGTGCGCTCGAATACTACGGTGGCTCTGTCGAGCGATGGATCATCGACAACCTGAAGTCCGGGGTTGTCAAGGCGGACCGCGAGGCGCCGCATCTCAACCCGAGTTTCCGCGAATTTGCGAAGCATTACGGTCTGGCCGTGCTGCCAGCGCGCAAAAATGAACCGACGGACAAGGGACTGGTCGAGGGTGCCGTCAGAGCTGTCCAGAGTCGCATCCTGCTGGCACTGCGCCACGAGACCTTCTTCTCGCTCGAGGCGATGAACGCTGCCATCCGCCGCGAACTTGACCGGCTCAACCAGGCCCCGATGTCCTGCGGAACAAGCCGTCGTGCGCTGTTCGAGCAGAGCGAGCGTGCCGCCCTGAAACCGCTGCCCGAGCATGCATGGGAATGGGGCGAGTGGTTTCCCCGCAAGGTGGGGCAGAACGGTCACGTCGCCGTCCACAGGAATTACTATTCCGTGCCCGAGGCTTACATGGGGCACCATGTCGAAGCGCGCGTCGGCGAGCGCATGGTCGAAGTGTTCCTCGAACAGGACGGTGAGCGCATCGCGGTCCATCGCCGCTCGGGCGGGCGGAACCAGTACATGACCCGACCCGAACACATGCCCGATCACCTCAATGCCGTGCGTGACATCCGCAAACCGGACTACGGCACGATCCTGCTCCGCCGCGCCCGCCGCGTCGGAGAGAATGCACGGGCCTGGGCCGAACGCTGCTTCGCCTCAAGGGACTTTCCCGAACAGGCCTTCACCACCGTGCAGGGCATGATCCGTCTCGCCGAAACACATGGCAGCGCACGCGTCGACGCACTCTGCTCCGAGGCTCTCGACCTCGGCCGCCTCGCCTCCGGCTACCTCCGTGAACGCCTCAAGGACGGCGGCAAGGCGGCTCCGCTCCGCTCCGAACCCGACGAGATCATCCCCCGCCACGCCAATATCCGCGGGGGCGCCTACTACTGCAAGACCAACAAGGGAGAAACACAATGACCCTGCGTCAACCCAACCTCGAACGCATGCTGCAACTCGGCCTGTCCGGCATGGCCGAAGCCCTGGAGGAGCAGCATGACATCGCCGACATCGGACAACTCGACTTCGACGATCGCCTTGCCATGTTGCTCGAGCGTGAAGTCTCCCACCGGGATCAGAAGAGCTATCTCGGCTACCTGCGCCAGGCCCAGTTGCGCATCCGCGCCGACATCCGGGATGTCGACTGCCGTGCCGGACGCGGCATCGCGCGGACCACGCTGGTCCAGCTCGCCGCCGGCGACTGGATCCGCCAGGGGATCAACCTGATCGTTGAAGGTGCGACCGGATCCGGGAAAACATTCATTGCCTGCGCCCTGGCGCATCAGGCCTGCCGGCAGAAACGGCCCGTGCTCTACCGCCGTGTCTCCGAACTGGTCTCGGCACTCGCCCGCGCCCGCGACAGGGGCACCCACGAGCGCCTGATGCGCCGCCTCGCCAAGGTGTCGCTGCTGGTGCTCGACGACTGGGGACTGGAAGCCTTTTCCGCCGAAGGTCGGCGTGACCTGCTGGAGATCGTCGAGCAGCGCTACGGGCGCAAGTCGATCCTGATCGCCAGCCAGATCCCCGTGGATCGTTGGCCAAGGGTGATCGGAG
>JAPPKV010000114.1 GCA_028819775.1 Gammaproteobacteria bacterium
CGGTCGAAGCGATGGTCGGGGACATCGTGTTCTTCCACCACTCGATGTACCACGCGGTCTTCAACCACGCGCCGGACCGCCGCCTCCTGGCCTATTGGTTCATCGGCTACCCGGACAGCGATGCCCGGCTCGCGTCGCTGTGGCGCAACGATCTCACCTTCACGGCTCGATGGCGCCGCAACGGCGAAGCGTGGCGCGGCAGACCTTCGCCTCTGTTGAAGCACCCGAATCCGATGGTACGCGCTTTGGCGGAACCGCCCGAGGTTTGGGAGCGCTGGCGGGCCGAGGCCCAGACGGCGCACCGCGCACTCCCGTTCCCCGACGCCGAAATCTCTGTCTACCAGCCTGCAGCGGAGCATCGCGAGCGAACGGGGATGAAACGGTGGCGGGCAGTGGAAGGTCGATGACTCGCCCATCGACGTACACCACCCCAACGTCAGAGCTTCTTGCGTAGAAACACCATCGATTGATCCCCCGGGTAGTCGCGGAGCTCGCCGAACCGCTCGTAGCCATTGCGTTCATAGAACTCCGGCGCCTGAAAGCTATAGGTTGTCAGGTGGGCGCCATGACAACCTCGAGCCCTCCCCAGCTCCTCCCCAGCCGCGAGCAGACGGCTGCCCAGTCCCTGGCCCCGTTGATCCGCGCTCACCCAAAGTGTCTCGACCGTCAACCACCCATAGGCAACATCACAAATCAGTCCGGCCACCACTTTCCGTCCCGCGCCGTGTACCGCCAGGACAATCCGGCCCGCTTTCGGATCCGCATACCGGAACCGATTGTGTTCCCGTAGACCAGACTCAATGGCGGCGACAACCCGCTGGTGCACCTCCGGATCGTCAGCCGAGTCCGTGTAGTCGACTATTACCACCGTTCCCGCCCCATCTTGCGCAACATCCTAGTGCGCTATGCCTCGGCGAAGAGCGGCGGCACAGGATCGCGAATCAAAGCGGGTGATCCTGGATGAAGTCGCGCAGCTCTTCGCTCACACGGTCAGGAGCTTCGAGCTGGATCATGTGAGCCACACCGGCGACCTCGACGGACCGGCTCTCGGGCACGGACGCGACCAGATGAGCCGCCGTGGCGCGACTCCGGGCCTCATCCAAGGTCCCGATCATGACGAGGACCGGGGCGGTCAGCTCCCCAAGGCGATCCGCCGCCCGAGGCTCGAGAGGCTGCGGCAGACCCTCCTCGTTCTCTGCCTGGTACGTCGAAAGCACATCCCCCTTGACGCGGTCTCGGATAGTCCGGTCCACACGCGTGGTCGGTTGTCCCCAACCGTCAACCCAGACCTGCGTCTCGAGCTCGGCCAGCTCGACCCACTTCTTCTCGTCCCAGAGCCGGTCCAAATCACTCCAGGGCACGTTGTCGTCTTCGGGACCGAGATCAGGGCGGTAGCCGCCGATTCCACCGGCAACGCTCGTGAACGTGGCTACGCAAGCCGACCGAGCCAACGCGAAATCCAACGCTATCGAACCGCCGTACGATTGACCGACGATGTGAGCTCGATCAACGCCGAGGTGGTCGAGGATTGCGGCGACATCCGCCCAATAGGCGAACTCGACATGCTCGGTGGTGCTACGCCCGAACCCGCGCATGTCACAGCGGACAACGCGGTAGCTGCCGGCGAGCGCCTGCGCGTGAAAATCCCACATGCGCAGGTTTCCGAGGAACCCGTGGAGGAGCACCACCGCGTCTCCCGCCCCTTCGACCTCGTAGTAGAGATTGCCGCCGTCGACAGCGAGGAATCCTGCAGCATTAGGGCGTCCGCGTTGGTCCATGGCACCAACCTAGCGGGGGATAAGGAGAATAACCAGCAGAACGTCGTCGGACGCAAGTACATGGGATGTTGAGGTGCGCCGCGAGGGAATCGCCCGGCCAGGCTTCAGCCGTGTCAGCGCCCGGAGAGCGTAATCGCCAGCCTGGACTGTTCCATACCTGCGCACGGTACCGGGTCCGAGTAGCGAGAGTCGGTAAGAGCCCTTTCCCGGGCAGTCCGGACGGAGCTGGTCGAGGAGCTTGGCAGGTGTGGCTCGAGTGGCACCAGCCCGGCAGCCGGTGGCGCCTCGGCTACGGTACACTGTCGGTCCTCAGAGAGAAATGAGTCCGATATGTCTGTTTCACTATATGACGCCAGCGTCGGTCGTTTTCTGCAGACCCTCGGTGCCGTATCAGGTTATCTCGACAAGAGTCGATCTCACTGTAAGGAAAACAACATCGACCTGAACGAGATAGTCGAGATTCGCCTCTATCCGGACATGCTGCCGTTTCGCTTTCAGCTGATCCAGGTGGCAAGCCTCTCCCTAGGTGCGGTCAATGGCGCGCGGGCAGGGGCATATTCGCCGGGTCCACCTGCAGAGGACCTTGACTACCAGGCACTGCAGGAT
>JAPPKV010000401.1 GCA_028819775.1 Gammaproteobacteria bacterium
GGCAGGCAGGCTGCGCAGCGACTCCGACCTGGACGTGGCGGTGTACCAGGCCTCCGCCGGCTACCTGGAGATCGAGGCGGCACGTGGTCTCGACCGGGAAGCCGACATCCAGCTCGCGCTCGAACGTGCGACCGGGCGCAACGTCGACCTGCTCCTCCTGAATCGCGCGCCCGCCTCCGTGTGCGCCGCGGCGCTGCTCTCCGGACAACCGCTCCTGGTGCGCGACCGGGCGTTCTACACCCGCTACTTCCTCGCCGTCACCGCGGTGGCGAGCGACTTCCTGGAGACCGAGCAGGAATACCGCGCCATCCGCAACCGCAGCCGCTCGTTGTCGGCAATCGACCGCAGCCGGCTGCACCGCATCCTGGACTTCATCAGCACCGAGCTGCAGGACCGCGATCGGTTTCGGGGCGTCACTCTGGACCGGTACCAAGGCGACCGCGACCTGCGGCGCAATCTGGACCGCTGGGTGGAGATGCTGATCAACGCCGCCATCGACACCGGCAAGATCGTGCTCGCCTCGGAACGCCGAGACGTCCCCTACACCTATGGCCAGATCCTCGCCGAACCGGAAGCCGTCGAACGGTTCTCGGATCTAGCCGGCCGCCTCAGCCCGTTGGCGGCGCTGCGCAACCTACTTGCCCACGAATACCTGGAACTGCGCTTCGGGCGCGTGCAACGCTTCGTGGAGTCGGGAGCGGGGGCGGTCGAAGAGGTCGCCCGCCTCTCTCGCCTGTGGCTGCATGACATGGACCGGCCCGAGACTGACGAGTCCGACTGAACCGCGCGCCTCAGTAGGCGACGGCGACAGGTGATCAGGGCCATAATGAGACCGTCGGTTGTCGCGGGGAGGTCGCAGCCTATGCGGGTATCAAGCGGGGCACCCGTCTAAAGGGAACCGAACCGCGACGTTGGCGGATCCGGGAATCTGAGCAGGCGACATAGTGGAGCACATAGGCGAGATCGAGAAACGGCTCTGGTCCAGCGCTGACAACCTGCGTGCCAACTCGCCATTCGCCAGCAACGAGTACTTCCTGCCGGTCATGGGGCTGATCTTTCTGCGCCACGCCTACAGCCGCTTCCTCAAGGTGAAGGCCGAGATCGAGCCTTCGCTGCCGAAGCGAGGCGGCAGGCCACGCGCGCTGACCAAGGAGGACTTCTCCCGCATGGGAGCGATCTTCCTGCATCGGGAGGCTCAGTTCGAGCATCTCGTGTCCCTGCCGGACGGGGCTGACCGCGCGCGGGTGATCATCGATGCGATGGAGAAAATCGAGAAGGACTACGAGACGCTGCGCGGCGCCCTGCCCAAGGCCGAGTACCAGGAACTCGACAACGACGTGCTCGGCCAACTCCTGCGCACCTTCAACGACCCGGCTCTGAGGCGTGCGGACGGCGACGTGTTCGGGCGCATCTACGAGTATTTCCTCACCCAGTTCGCCGACCAGAAGGCGCATGACGGCGGCGAGTTCTTCACGCCGGTCGCATTGGTACAGACCATCGTCAACGTCATCGAGCCCGACCACGGCCGCGTGCTCGACCCGGCCTGCGGCTCGGGCGGGATGTTCGTGCAGAGCGCGCACTTCATCGAACGCATGCACCTCGACCCGACCGAACGGGCGACGTTCTTCGGCATGGAGAAGAACCCGACGACGATCCGCCTCGCCAACATGAACCTCGCCGTGCACGGCCTGGAGGGCAACATCCACAAGGCCATCACCTACTACGAGGATCCGCACGAGCTGTTCGGCGAGTGTGACTTCGTCATGGCCAATCCGCCGTTCAACGTCGACGAGGTGGACGCGGAGAAGGTAAAGAACGACCCCCGCCTGCCCTATGCCCTGCCTGGGGTGAACAAGAAGGGCAAGGTCTCCAATGGCAACTACCTGTGGATCTGCTACTTCGACAGCTACCTGAACGACTCCGGCCGCGCCGGGTTCGTCATGTCCTCGCAGGCGTCGTCGGCAGGCGGCGAGGAAGCGAAGGTGCGCCGCAAGCTGATCGAGGCGGACCACGTAGACGTGATGGTGGCGATCCGCTCTGGATTCTTCTACACGCGCACGGTGCCGTGCGAGCTGTGGTTTCTCGACAAGGCCAAGCCCGCCGAGCGACAGGGTAGGGTGCTGATGATCGACGCGCGCAACGTCCACCGGAAGGTGACGCGCAAGATCTACGACTTCACGCCCGAGCAGCAGAAGAACCTCGCGGCCATCGTCTGGCTCTATCGGGGCCAGCACGAACGCTTCCTCGCCCTCGTGTCGGAGCACCTCGAACGCATGGTCGAGGCAGCCGGCGAAGCCGTGGCCCCCGCCCGGCACCTTGCCGCCGCGCTTGCCGAGGCCGCCACGACGTTCGCCGATGGCGAAGTCTCCGACGATCTCG
>JAPPKV010000066.1 GCA_028819775.1 Gammaproteobacteria bacterium
ACATGGAACTCGATGCTGTCCTGGAAGTCGCCCGCCACGGCGCGGAGATGGGCTGCAAGGAAGCGCTGTTCACCCTCGGCGAAAAGCCCGAACTCCGCTATCGCGCCGCCCGCGAATGGCTCGCCGAACACGGCTACACCACGACACTCGAATACCTCCACGACGCCGCGAAGGCGGTGTTCGAGGAGACCGGTCTACTCCCGCACCTGAATCCCGGTAACATGACCCCCGAGGAGGTCGCGACTCTCCGGCCCGTCTCGCCGTCCATGGGCATCATGCTGGAGTCGGCGTCCGACCGGCTGACCGAGAAGGGGATGCCCCACTACGGTTCGCCGGACAAAATTCCCGCCGTGCGCCTGCAGACGCTTGCCGATGCCGGCGAAGCGCGGATTCCGTTCACCACCGGCATTCTCATCGGCATCGGAGAGACCCGCAGGGAGCGCATCGAGGCGTTGCTGGCGATCCGCCGCGTGCACGAACGCTACGGGCACATCCAGGAAATCATCGTGCAGAACTTCCGCGCCAAGCCTGGCACGAAGATGCGCAGCGCCCCGGAGCCCGACCTCGACGAATTGCTGTGGACCATTGCCGTCGCCCGCATCGTGTTCGGCCCCGAGATCAGCGTTCAGGCACCGCCGAACCTAAGCCCCGGTGTACTGAGCCAGATCGTGGCGGCCGGCATCAACGACTGGGGCGGCGTGTCGCCGCTGACGCCGGACTTCGTGAACCCGGAAGCACCGTGGCCACACCTCGACGAACTGGCCCGGGAGACGGCCATCGCCGGCAAGGAACTGCACGAGCGGCTGACCATCTATCCCCGGTTCGCCCTGGACCCGGATACCTGGGTGGACGCTGGACTACGGGCCGCCGTGCTCGACAAGATCGACGGCGAGGGCCTGCCCCGGACGGACGATTGGTGTCCGGGAGACGAAACCGCGCCTCCGTACGAGGTGCTCGAGAGGATTACCGCCTCGCCGTTGCGCGTATCGGACGATGTCGACGCCATCTTGGACCGCGCCCATACAGGGCAGGATCTCGCCGAAGTCGAGATCGTGCGCCTGATCCGCGCCCGGGGTGACGACTTCAACGCCGTCGTGCAAGCTGCCGACGCGCTGCGCGAAGAGCAGAACGGCGACATGGTTTCCTACGTCGTCAACCGCAACATCAACTACACGAACATCTGCTATTTCAAGTGCCAGTTCTGCGCGTTCTCGAAGGGCAAACTGGCGGAGAACCTGCGCGGGCGACCCTACGACCTGAGCCACGACGAGATCCAACGCCGTACCCGCGAAGCCTGGGAGCGGGGCGGCACCGAAGTGTGCATGCAGGGCGGCATACATCCGGAATACACCGGCTCGACCTACGTCGACATCCTGCACGCCGTGAAGGAAGCCGTGCCCGAGATGCACATCCACGCCTTCTCGCCACTCGAGGTCTGGCAAGGCGCGGCAACCGCCAATCTCCCCCTCGAGGAATACCTGCGACGCCTCAAGCAGGCGGGGCTCGGCACGCTGCCCGGCACGGCCGCCGAGATACTCGACGACGAGGTCCGCGCCGTCATCTGCCCGGACAAGATCAACACCGCGCAGTGGCTCGAGGTCATGGAGACCGCCCACCGGGTGGGTTTCCGGACCACGGCAACCATCATGTACGGCCATGTCGACCAGCCCAAGCACTGGGCTCGGCACCTGATCCGAATCCGCGACCTGCAGAAGCGAACCGGCGGCTTCACCGAGTTCGTGCCGCTGCCCTTCGTTCACATGGAGGCCCCGCTCTATCTCAAGGGCCGGGCGCGCCGGGGTCCGACATTCCGGGAGGCGATCCTGGTCCACGCCGTTGCCAGGCTGGCCCTCAACCCCTATGTCACGAACATCCAGGCGAGTTGGGTGAAGATGGGGCACGACGGCGTCGTCGCGGCGCTGAATGCGGGCTGCAACGACCTCGGCGGCACCCTGATGAACGAGAGCATCACCCGCGCTGCAGGCGCCGGGCACGGCCAGGAGACGTCACCCAAACGCATGATCGCGATGATCGATGCCGCCGGGCGCAAGCCACGCCAGCGCACGACGGAGTACGGTGACGTGGATGCCGCCACGGCGCGGCGCGGCCTGGATGCCGACGAACTGTCGATGATCGTCAATACGCCGGCACGAAAGTACGAGCGCAAGCGAACCCATTCGCTGGTGAAGAACGAGATTTCCGCGATCAACGTGGGCTAGTACCGCATCCGGAACCGAAGGTGCGCGTATCGTAGGGGACGGGCCGAGGAGTCTGCGCCGCAGTAGCGGTACGGAGTGCCGCTGCAAGGCGCAGAGTCCTCGGGCGGTGGGGGCTGGGGCCAGACGGCGAGTGCGCGCCCTGGCGGGCGCGGGCGA
>JAPPKV010000103.1 GCA_028819775.1 Gammaproteobacteria bacterium
TTCAGCCGAAGTCGTTTGCCCGCGACTGTTTGGCAAACAGCGACAAGCCTGACGTGAGTGTCCGAGATTGCAGGTGCGGGGTTGTGTGGCCACGCCGCGACCAAACGTGGCAATCTAATGCGTTGCGTCGCTGCCACGTCAAAGGATGCCCAACCCGAGAACGCCGGTCATCGTCGGCGTCGGCCAGTTCCTGAACCGGATCGAGTCCCTCGAACAAGCCATCGAGCCCCTCGAGATGATGATGCGTGCCGTGCGTCGCGCCGAGACCGATACCGGTGCGGGCGGCGTCCTCGATCAGACCCAATCCGTGCGCGTCGTTCGGGGTATGTGGAGCTACGAGAACCCGGCGGCGGCCATCGCCGAACGTATCGGCGCTCCGACCGCGCAGACCGTCGGAACCTTGATCGGCGGCAACCAGAACCAGGCACTGCTGAGCGAAACGGCGATGGAGATCCTTGCCGGGCAGTTCGATGTCGTGCTGATCACGGGTGCCGAGAACGGCAATAGTTCGGGCAAGGCGCGGCGCGCGGGGGTCCCACTGCCCCAGACCCCGGCGCCTGGCAAGCCCGACGCCGTGTTTGGTGCCGAGCAGCAACCCGAGCATCACGAGTACGAGCGCGCCAAGGGCATCAGCCGCGCCATCCAGGTCTACCCGATGTACGACAACGCGCTTCGCTACGAGCGTGGCGAGACCTTGGACGAGCACATCACCCGCGTTTCCGGCCTCTGGGCGCGGTTCAACGACGTCGCGCAGGAAAACCCCAACGCCTGGGTGCGGCAGAACATGACCGCGGAGGAAATCCGCACGCCGTCCCCGAGGAACCGACAGATCAGCTTTCCCTACACCAAGTTCATGAACGCCAACATGTCGGTGGACATGGCGGCAGCGCTCATCTTGTGTTCCCTCGAGAAGGCGCGGCAACTCGGCATTCCGGAAGATCGCTGGGTCTATCCCCACTCCGGCGTCGAGGGCTACGATCATTTCTCCGCCTCGGTGCGTGACAACTTCCATACCTCCCCGGGCGTACGGATCACGGGAACCCGTGCCATGGACCTAGCCGGCATCGACGCCCGCGACCTGGACTTCGTGGATCTGTACAGTTGCTTCCCGTCGGCGGTGCAGATCGCCGCCTGGGAACTGGGTTTGCCGGAGGACCGACCGCTCACGGTCACCGGCGGACTCACCTTCGGCGGGGGGCCGCTGAACAACTACGTGATGCACAGCATCGCGCGCACCGTGGAGCTGTTGCGCGAGAAGCCCGACGGCTACGGCCTAGTGACCGGCAACGGCGGCAACCTTTACAAACATGCCCACGGCATCTACTCGGGCACGCCTCCGCGCCACGACTTCCAGCACGACGATGTGAAGGCCGAGGTCGCCGCCCTGCCGTCGCGGGAATGCCTGGCCGAATACGACGGCAATGCAGAAATCGAGTCCTACACCGTGATGTACGACAACGACGGGCCGAGCATCGGCCACGTGTCCTGCCGGACGCCCGACGGTGCCCGGACCTGGGTGAACACCGAGGACCCGGAGTTGGTCCAGGGCATGGTCAGCGAGGAGTTCTGCGGTCGTCGGGTCGACGTACGCGGCGGGCGACTGTCGGTCTTGAATTAAACGGAGCAAAGGGAGTTTTCATGGCGTTCTTTGATCGGGGCGATGTCAGCCTCTACTACGAAATCCACGGCGAGGGCTATCCCATCCTGCTGTTCGCGCCCGGCGGCATGCGTTCGGCCGTGTCGTTCTGGCGGGGTTCCGAATGGGATCCCATCGAAGCGCTGTCGCCCCACTTCCAGGTGATCGCCATGGACCAGCGCAACGCAGGCCAGTCCAAGGCGCCGGTGACGGCGGACGACGGATGGCACACCTACACGTCCGACCACGTCGCGCTGCTCGACCACCTCGGCATCGAGAAGACGCATGTCATGGGCGGCTGCATCGGCGGTCCCTACTCGTTCGGGGTGATCGAGCGCGATCCGGGGCGGATCACCGCAGCGGTGTTGCAGCAGTCCATCGGCGACAGCGGCGAGAACCGGACGCTGTTCCACGCCATGTTCGACCAGTGGGCGGACCCCTTGAAACCGTCGATGCCTTCGGTGCCGGAGGAGACCTGGGCGAGTTTCCGCAGCAACATGTTCGACCACGAGTTCGTCTACAACGTCTCGCGGGAGTTCGTCGCGTCGTGCCAGACGCCGCTCTTGGTGTTGATGGGCAGCGACCCCTACCACCCGGAAGCCACGTCCCGGGAAATCGCCGAGCTGGCGCCCAACGCGCAGTTGGTTGAACAGTGGAAGGATCCCGACGCCGACGGCACGGTGGGGACCGTGGTGGAGTTTCTCAAGGCGCATACGCC
>JAPPKV010000057.1 GCA_028819775.1 Gammaproteobacteria bacterium
TGCCGCGCAACCGGTCCCTGGCCTATGCCAATCACCCGTTGCCGATCGGCCACGGTCAGACCATCTCGCAGCCGTTCATCGTGGCCATCATGACCGAGGTCCTGAACGTCGAACCCCACCACAAGGTCTTGGAGATCGGCACGGGCTCCGGCTACCAGGCGGCGGTGCTCTCGCATCTCGCGGCGGAGGTCTACACCATCGAGATCGTCCCCGAACTGGCCGAGACGGCTACGAAGCGGTTGCGGCGACTCGGCTACGACAACGTCTACGTGCGCACCGGGGACGGCTGGTACGGCTGGCCCGAGCATGCTCCGTTCGACGGCGTGATCATCACCGCCGTCAGCGACGAGATCCCGCCCGCGCTCCTCGAGCAGCTAACCGACGACGGACTCCTGGTCATGCCGCTCGGCGACGACGACGGCTTCCAGGAACTCGTCGTCTACTCGAAACGAACGGGCGTCTCCACGCCCTTGTTCCCGGTCCGGTTCGTGCCACTGACGGGGGACCACTAGGGCTCCGGCATCCACGTCTCGGCGACGAGTCCCGGTATCCTTTCGAACTCTGCCAGGTTGTTTGTTATCAGTGGCACTGCGAGGGCTAGAGCGTGGGCGGCGATCCATAGGTCGTTGGGACCAATCGGTCGACCGATACGGTTCAGATCCGCTCGCAGTTGTCCGTAGCGACGGGCGACCTCTTCGTCCATTTGAACGACGTTGATGGCTGCCAGCCATTGCTGCAAGCTCGCTTGGTTCTCGCGGACCCGCGTTGATCGTCGAACGCCCCACTCGAGTTCCCCCAGTACCACAACCGAAATACCGCAGTCTCGAAGGCCGGTCTTTGGTGCGAAACCGGGAGCATGCGACATGGCAAGGATGCACGTGTCGGTGTCCAGCATGACCCTCAATCGAGCGACTCCCTGTCTTCCAACGGCATGAGGTCTCGGCGGGCACTCGACATTATCTCGACGAAGTCGTCGCCGATTTTGGGTGCGTTCGCAAAGTAGTCGTTCCAATCCTCGTAGACCGGACTGAGGATCACGTTGCAGCCTTCCCGTCGGATGCCAACCCGATCCGTGTCGAATCGAAACTCGCGTGGTAGTCGAACAGCTTGGGAACGGCCATTCATGAACACGCGCGCGAACTTCCGCATCGGAGGGGTGGAGGACTCGGGGGCACTTTTTGTCGAGGGGGGCATGGATTGCCTTGCCCATCCAAGCAAGCCAATAGCCTAGCAGCCGTGATCTATACCGGCAATATCTATCATTCGGACGAGATCGAGCGAATCCCGCGGACGGCGAGGTCTTTGCATTTCAGCGGATCGCCGTGGCAGTCTCGCTCGTTCGACGTGCGTGGCTGGAAAGTTACCGAATGAGCGACTCCGAAACCTGGGAGATCTTGGTTCGCCCGTACCGCGAATTGATCGCGGGTATCGGCGAGGAACCGGATCGGGAGGGACTGCGTTATACGCCCCAGCGCGCCGCCAAGGCACTGGCGTTTCTGACCCGAGGCTACGGCCAGAGCTTAGACGAGGTCGTCAACGACGCCTTGTACGAGACCGATCTCGACGAGATCGTGCTGGTCAAGGACATCGAGCTCTACTCGCTCTGCGAACACCACGTGCTGCCGTTCATCGGCAAGTGCCACGTGGGCTATCTGCCCCGAGGTCGCGTGCTCGGTCTCTCCAAGGTTGCCAGGGTCGTCGACATGTATGCGCGTCGCCTGCAGATCCAGGAGACCCTGACCCAGCAGATCGCGAACACGATTCTCGAGGTCACGGGCGCGTCAGGCGTCGGCGTGATCATCGAAGCCCAGCATCTGTGCATGGCCATGCGGGGTGTCGAGAAGCAGCATTCGACGATGAAGACTTCGGTGATGCTCGGCAGTTTCCGCGACAACCCGCCGACACGTTCCGAGTTCCTGCAGTTGGCGGGTAACGCCTAAGGCGCATGTCGCGCTATCGCATCGCTGTCATTCCCGGCGACGGCATCGGCAAGGAGACCGTGCCGGAGGGCATCCGCGTACTCGACGCCGTCGGTGCGCGTTTCGGCATCGAGTTCGACTGGGAGACGTTCGACTGGGGCTGCGAGCGATTCGCCCGCACCGGGGCGATGATGCCCGAGGACGGCATCGAGATCATTCGTGGCCACGACGCCATCTTCCTCGGCGCCGTCGGTTTTCCCGGAGTTCCCGACCACGTTTCGTTGTGGGGCCTGCTGATACCCATCCGGCGCCACTTCGAGCAGTACGTGAACCTGCGTCCCGTACGGCTGCTCAAGGGCATCGAATCGCCGCTGCGGGACCGCACGTCGAAGGACATCGACTTTCTCGTGGTGCGCGAGAACAACGAAGGCGAA
>JAPPKV010000354.1 GCA_028819775.1 Gammaproteobacteria bacterium
TTCTGGAACATCGTCGACGTCCGCGACGTGGCGAGGGCGCAACGGCTCATCGCCGAGTGTCCGATCAATCGCAACGGCGAACGCTACAACCTGGTCGCCACCGACGAATCCGGGCTGATCCCGCAGCAGGAGGTTCAGGCAATCCTGCGGCGCCTCTACCCGGGAATCGGCATCGGCGGCAACTACCGCGACGGACCGGTCCGGCGCGGGCCCATCGCCGTACTGGAGAAGGTGGTCACCCAACTCGGCCTCGACCCACACACGCCCGAAGAGGCAATCCGCGACAACGCCGACAGCCTGCTCGCCTGGGGCCTCGTGACGACCCGGCCGGGCGAGGACAACTGGCAACGGGACGGCAACGACCTCGGCATCAAGTCGAAGTGGAACCCGCACATGTACCCGGCCATCGACCCCGAGCTACGGAAGAAGCTGGGGACCGGGGCCTAGTGTCGACCCAACACTAGACATCCATGCCCAAATCAGCATAATACTGTACATATTAACAGGCTGATTCTTTGACATGGCCGAAAACAGCGCCATCGAGTGGACCAACGCCACCTGGAACCCGGTTACTGGATGTAGCAAGCTCAGCGCGGGGTGCGACCACTGCTACGCTGAACGGTTTTCCGAGCGCTTCAGGGGTGTGCCCGGCCATCCGTTCGAGCCGGGATTCGACCTGACGTTGCGTCCGGAGCGTCTTCAGCATCCCCAACATTGGCGCCGCCCTCGCCTGATTTTTGTCAACTCCATGAGCGACCTGTTCCACAAGAACATTCCGAGAAAGTTCGTCGAGAGCGTATTCGACACCATGGAAACGGCGGATTGGCACGTCTACCAAGTTCTCACAAAACGCAGTTCGTTGATGCGGGACTTTGTCAACCAACGCTACGAACGTTGTGATCCACCCAGTCACATCTGGCTCGGAGTGTCGATCGAAAACGCCTCGACGCTCGGACGAATGAGACACCTGAAGCAGGCCAATGTCGCCACGAGGTTCGTCTCTTTCGAACCCCTACTGGGCTCCCTTGGTGATATAGACCTCGAAGGAATCCACTGGGTGATCGCGGGCGGCGAGAGCGGGCCCGGCGCTCGGGCGATGGACGTCGAATGGGTTCGCGAGATCCGTGATCGGTGCCTGAACCAGGGCGTGGCCTTTTTCTTCAAGCAATGGGGAGGACGCACGCCCAAGGCCGGTGGCAACACCCTCGACGGTCGACAGTGGCTGGAGTACCCAAAAGCTTGTTAACTACACCCAGCCAGAACGTGATCTGATATGGCGGGTTCCTAATGAGTGAACCGATGCCTGTTGGACCATGGGCCCAAGACAAGCTGGACTGTCTTGGACAATACCTTTCTGCTTACACGACGATACTCAGAAAGCGCAAGTTCGAAGGCTACTTTTACATCGATGCGTTCGCCGGCCCTGGTTCGTTGAAGATCAGAAAACAGGAGGAACACAGTACCGCCCAGCAGTTGTTGCTAGACATGGCCGAATACGCGGTCGACGACGAGGAGGAAGCGACCTATTTGGCGGGCTCGCCGCGGGTTGCCTTGGAGATCAAGCATCGGTTTACGGACTATGTGTTCGTAGAGCGAGATCCGATGCGCATTCAGCAGCTTGAAGAACTGAAGGGGGAGTTCTCTTCCGACAGGACACGCATCCACATACGCCAGCAAGATTGCAATACATACCTTGACGGGCTCGTTCGCAGGGTGAACACACGGTGGCGGCAATGGCGCGGAGTCGTCTTCCTCGATCCGTTCGGCATGCAGGTCCCCTGGGCGACTATTGCCGCGCTCGGGGCTACAGGCGCGATTGAAGTACTACTCAACTTTCCCGTTGGCATGGCGATCCAACGATTGCTCAAACGAAGCGGCCGATTCAGCCCTAAGGAGAAGGCCAAGCTCGATGGATACTTCGGTACGAATAGTTGGTTCGACCTCCTTTACGAACACAGCGACGATCTACTCGGGGGTCAAATCGTCAAGGTACGAAGGTCCGGTGACGTATTGGTTAGTTGGTACCGCAAACGCCTCGAGCAGGCGTTCGGTTTCGTCACCGAGGCCCGCGAGGTCAAGAACACAGCCGGGAAACCCCTGTATTACCTGATATGGGCCGGACCAAACAAAGTCGGGGCTGGCATCGCCGAATATGTGCTCGGTCGGGACGCCCGTACCGTCAGATAGGACTCCTTGACGCGGACTATCTCCTCGACGCTTGGCGGTTCAGTCGGCCTCCACCATGAAACTTCCCGTCGCCTCGGCAACCACCTCGTTGTTGTCCGCGCGCAGAACTCGGCCTTCGAGCACGACTAGGCGACCTTTGCGCCGGAGGAGCCGCCCTTCCA
>JAPPKV010000058.1 GCA_028819775.1 Gammaproteobacteria bacterium
ATCAGCATCCTCGGGATCGGTTTCGCCACCTATTACTATCGCTGGTACTAGCACACTGACGAGATGACGAAACCACATTCCAGCTGCATCCATCCATTCCGCAGTTCCCTACCCTCGACACACAACCACCAGCGGCAGCCAAACAGGCGGCTAGCGCTGCGTTCGATCGTGGGGCTCGTCCTTTGCCTTACAAGGCGGCTCGTCCGGCTGCCGGTCGTGGTTGCGGTCGTGGTTGCTATAGTCGCCGCGGTGTTTTTCGCGTGGGACCGGGGCCATGCCGACCCGAGCCACGCCAACCCGGGCCACCGTGTTCAGGGCGACGCCAACCCGGGCCACGATGTTCAGGGCGACACAGGTAATCATGACCACAATAGCCGCGCTGCCGCGCAACCCACCAGTTACGCATTCGACCGGCACGAGATCGACATCGGTCCGGCGGTCCGACAGACGGTGCTGTCGGGATTCCTGCTGGGTGGTGAAGTTGCGGACCTGGCGGTGGTCACGGTGGAGGAAGACGGTGGCCGCCGGCTGCGTATCTATGCATTCGAGGGAGCACCCGATGAAGGTGGACCGGGGAAGGCTGAAGCGCGCATGTCGCCCTCGGCTGAGGGAACCTGGGCACTGCGGACGGATACGCAACTGCGTCCCGGTGTGACCTTCGTCGACATTGCCCGCATAGATGGACGCGATCGCCTGATTACCGGCGAACCGGGCCGGCTCAACGCGTGGGATCCCGACTCGAGCACGGAGCATGAACTCGTGTCCGTCGCGTCTGTCGCGACCGGTTTCCGAGCACCCCATGAAGGTGAGGTGCCGCACGTAGACGTCACTCGGGATGTGAACGGCGATGGCCGGATCGACCTGGTCATACCTGGCGACAATGGATTCCAGATTTACGTTCAATTGGATGGCGGCGACTTCGCCGATCCGGTGGTAACCGGTCCTCCACCCAACCTGGACCCGATTCTCGGTGCCGACGGTTATCGATTCGACCCCTGGAGCGTGAGCCGGATCCATGAATTCGACTGTGACGGCGACGGCCGCGTCGACCTGGTGTCCTGGAACGGAAATCACTTCGAAGCGCATGTCCAGGATGAACAGGGCCTTTTCGACCCCGATCCGTTGACCTTCACCACCGACGTGCGTTTCGACACCGACGAGGTCACTTCGCTTGCCGACGGGGAAATGACGGGCCGCGCGCTTCACTCGTTCGGCGACCTGAACGGCGACGGCATCGCCGACATGGTGGTGTACGTTCTCGCGGGCGCGCGGATCAGGGAGAAGCGATCCGCTTACGAAGTGTATTTTGGCGCGCACGGAGTCGATGGCGCGGGCGGATCCGATGGCTCGCCAGGTTCCGCCAGCCTCATCCAATTTTCATCCAGTCAGGATGTATCGATTCAGACCGAAAACCAGGTCCAGCTTGCCATGGAGCTCCGCGATCTTGACGGGGACGGCGAAGGCGACCTCGTCGTCACGTCGATCGAGAAGAAGTATCTCGAAGGCAGCCTCTTCAAGCGAATCAAGGGGTTCATGGGAGATGACGTCTGGTTGAATGTCGCCTTCTACCACGTACGCGACGGCCGCATCCCGGACCGCGCCACGGCCACGCGACGCATCCAACTGGACGGCGCCCCGAGTCCGCGGGAGCCGGGTTGGGTTCCACTGGAGGTCGTGCTCCAGGGCGGAAAACACGCACGACGAAGGGATCGCGAACAGTACTTGCGCGCGTTCAACAAGAGCCTGTTCATTGGGGACGTGACGGGAAACGACCGCGCCGACCTGCTGATCGAGTGGACCCACCGGGAACTGCATATCTACGAGGGCGTGCCTGCCCCTGGACTGTTTGCGGACGAGCCACAGAAGGTGACGATCGAACTGCCCAATGACGAGGAATTCGCCTGGATGACGGACCTCAATCGGGACGGCCGACAGGACATCGTCATGCACCATCCGTTTACGAACCGGGACGCGCACGGGGCGCCAATGGAACTGTCGGGCACGGAGTCTCACCGCGTGACCCTGTTGATCGCGCGGTAAAAGACGCCGACTATGCATTTGGAGTAACGGTGGCAAACTTAATCGAAATGGCGGCCCACGAACTTGCGCCGCGGATCAAGTCCGGCGAGGTCACCGCGGAAGAGGCGGCCAGGGAAGTCCTGCGCCTCATCGAAGCGAATGACCCCGCCATCAACGCCTATCTCGCGGTCGACCGGGAGACGGTGATCGAGGACGCGCAGGAAGTGGACCGCCGTGTCGCCGCCGGCGAAACGACCGGACCGCTGGCCGGTGTGCCCATCGCCATCAAGGACGCCATCTGCACGAAGGGCCTGGAAACCACCTGC
>JAPPKV010000376.1 GCA_028819775.1 Gammaproteobacteria bacterium
TGGACCGCTACATCGCGGTCACGGTGTTGAAGTCGGCGGCGGTGGTGATCGCCTGTCTGCTGACGCTCTTGACCATGTTCACGCTGCTCGACGAGTTCCGCGACATCACCCCGGGTTACACCAAGAGCCACGCCCTGCAATACGTCCTGCTCAGCACGCCGCGGCAACTCTACGACCTCATGCCCTACGGTGTATTCATCGGCGCCCTCGTGGGTCTGGGGGTGTTGGCGAGTCATAGCGAAATCACCGTGCTGCGCGGTGCCGGAACGTCGATGGCCCGGCTGTTCGCCAGCGCAAGCATCCCCGTCGTGTTCCTGGTCGGACTAAACCAGGTGCTCGGCGAGTTCGTCGCGCCCGCCGGCGAAACGGCCGCCGGTTCGCTCAAGCTCACGGTGCAGCGGGGCGACGGCGACGGCCGGATCGTCTCCTCGGCCTGGTACCGGGAGGGGGCGTTGATCACCAACGTCGGGGGGTTCGACGAAAACGGCGACCTGATCGGGATCCGGCAGTACGAGTTCCAGGACGGCAGGATGACCAAGAGCCGCCGGGCGGAACGCGCGGCCTACGTCGACGACGGTGCATACTGGCTTCTCGAGAACGTCGCCGAGACGCGGTTCGACGCCGAGGGCGCGAGCGTGCAACGCTACCCCGAGATGCCTTGGCGCATCACTGCGAACCCCGAACTCCTGAGTGCGAAAGCGCTGTTCGACCCCGGCAAGCTCTCGTTCACGGACCTTCGTTTCCAGATCGACTACATGACTCGCGAAGGGCTCGACCCGACGCGCTACCAAGTGGCGTTCTGGAGCAAGGCCCTGCAACCGCTGGCTGTGCTCGGCCTGGTACTAGTGGCATTGGCGTTCGTGACCGGACCCCTGCGCGAGGCGGGCTTAGGTGCGCGGCTCGGCGCGGGCATTGCCGCGGGCTTGGCGTTCAAGTACCTAGTGGATGTGTTCGGACCGATGAGCGTGGTGTATTCGATTCCGCCTTGGCTTGCGATGTCGGTCCCGGTCGCCGTCACGTGGATTACCGGCATCGTGCTGGTGCGCCGCGTGGCGTCGTGACGTTCGGCTAGTCGCGTACTCGGACGACGACACTGCCGGACAGCCGGTCCGACCAGGTCATGTGATCGCGGTCGAACCACATCCAGACGAAACCAAGACCCAAGGTAGCGAAGCTGGCCATGCCGCCCACGAAGCGACCCAGTGCTTGTGTCGGCGTGAACGGGCCGGCGGAGCGAATCCGAAGGTGCCACGCGAGCATGCCGATCGTCTGGCCGCGCATGCACCAGAAGCCCGCCAAGAATGCATACATCTCGATGAACAGCAGCGTCTGGACCCAGGCACCCAACACCACGTCGCCGATCAGGGTCACCAGCGCCACGATGGTGAACACCCAGATCGCCAGGATGATCAGGGCGTCGTAGAGGATCGCCGCGAGCCGGTAGCGCAGCGGCGCAATCGTCTCGCCGGTTTGGGTGTACTCGGACTTGGGCGGTTCCGGACGGAAGTGGGTGTGCTTCTTGGGTTTCATCGATCAGCGCGGCAGGGGTCCGAAGTCGTCGATCACTTCCACCCGGCACTCGCTCGGCCGATCCCAAAACATCAGATTGGCCGCATCCTGACGCGCACCGGGTGCTTGGCTGGGGGCTAGCGCACCGTCGGCGTCCAGGCCAATCAGACGGTCGGCGATTAGCCAGGTGGGCGGGGTCTCGCCTCGATCCGCCAAGACCTCCCACGCACATGCCAAGTCCTCTGCGGCGAACCCGATCGCCGAGAGAATCTGTGGTCGGGTTAGGTCGGCAACTCTTGCGCAGTCGACATCGTAGGCGACCAGGGTCATTGGTTGAGGTTTGAACACGAAGGCCTGCTGCGCCTCGTACCACGCGGTCATCGGGTCAAGGGATGTATAGAGCGCCAGCGTGCCTTTCCGATTGAAACGGCCGCCGTGGCGGGCGGCACCTTCGCCGCTCAACGGATCGCCCGTCCAACGGGGATTGTGGGCCCGGTAGGTACGTCCCGTGAAGTGCGTCCATATGAGCTCTGTCAAGCGTATCCACCCTCGGCGACTCGCCCCAGGTAGGCCCTGAGTGCATCGGCGCGTCCGGCCTTGAGTAGATCCTCGGCGGTGAGGTCGCCGAAGGACGGCAGCGGTTGTGATCGAAACCACGCCAAGGCCTGAACCGGTCCGCCGCACCAGTCCGAGACGCGGTTCAGCACTTCCACGGTCTCGCGAAGGCGTCTCTGGGTGCTTAGGCTTCGTACGCGGACCTGCTTCGAGACCGCTTCCCGACGTAGTCCCGTAATGTTCGAAAGCTCGGTCTGCGTGACGCGAAGTACGCGGG